>NZ_JBFUMO010000035.1:0-22843 GCF_054049355.1 Roseateles sp. P5_E11
ATGGCGAGCATTTGCAACGCCGCAGACCGCCCAAAACACGGATGCGCCGCGCGCGAGGAACTTGTTCAGCGCTTCCTTACCTGCCGGCCCCGGCATCCTCACCGACTCCGAGCCTTTGCCGTCCGTGCCGCGCTTCTCCCGATTTCCCACCGCAGCCCTGCTACCCGCCCTCGTTGCCCTGGCCCTGTGCGCCTGGGGGCAGGCGTCAGCCCAGCAGCAGGCTGGCCCCGCAGAGGCCCTGCCACTGCGCGGCAGCCGCGTGCTCGGGCCGGCGTCCAAGACCGGTGCCAAGCCGGCCCTGGTCATCAGCGCCAACAAGGTCTCGGCCCAGCTGGATCAGAAGGCTGAGGGCCTGGGCGACGTCGAGCTGCGCTACGGCGAGCTGGTGCTGAACGCCGACAAGCTGGACTACAGCGTCGTGGACGACCTTGCCCGGGCTGAAGGCCAGGTGCGCATCAACCACAACGGCAATGTCTTCTCCGGCCCGCTGCTGCAGCTCTATGTGAGCCGCTTCGAGGGCGAGTTCCTGACCCCCCGCTTCTTCCTCGCGGCCACGGGCGGCGCCGGCAAGGCCAAGGTGCTGAAATTTCAGGACAGCGAGCACATGAGCGCCACCGAGGGCAGCTACACCAGCTGCCCCGCCGTGGAGAACCAGGAGCCGGCCTGGCAGATCACGGCCAAGCAGCTGCGCATGGACCTGGCCGCCAACGAAGGCCAGGCCGACGGCGCAGTGCTGCGCTTCCTGGGCATGCCGCTGCTCGCCGCACCGTCATTGAGCTTCCCGCTCAGCTCGGCGCGCAAGTCGGGCTGGCTGCCGCCGAATCTGTTCCTGGACAACCGCAGCGGCCTTGAATTCGGCGTGCCCTATTACTGGAACATCGCGCCGCAGCGCGATGCGACCTTCACGCCTTTCATCATGAGCAAGCGCGGCGTGGGTCTGGACAGCGAGTTCCGCTACCTCGAGCCTGACCATGCCGGCCGCATCAACGTCGACCTGCTGCCCGGCGACCGCGTCTTCGGCCGTTCGCGCTGGAGCCTCAAGCTCAACAACGACGGCCATGTGTTTGGCGACTGGCGCTACCGGCTCAAGAGCGAACGCGTGTCTGACGACGACTACTGGAAGGACATGTCGCGCCGCGTCGAGAGCCAGACGCCGCGCCTGCTGGCCAATGACTTCACGCTGAACCGCCAACGCGAGCTGTCCTGGGGCGTCATCGACACCTATGCCCGCGTGCAGCGCTGGCAGGCTTTGCAGGGCACCGACGTCCCCTCGCAGTTCGATTCGCCGTTCCAGCGCAGCCCGCAGGTCGGCGTTCGCGTGACGACGGCGGCCGATGAGGCGGTGCTCGACAGTTTTCGCCCCTGGGGCCGCAAGGCAAGGCTGGAGGGCGGGCTGGAGCTGGAGTACAACCGTTTCGACCTGCCGGGCTCGGCGCTGGCCGGTCAGCCGCGTGGCGGGCAGCGCGTGCATGCCCTGGGCCACGTCAGCGCACCGCTGGGTGGCGAGGCCTGGTGGTTCATCCCGCGAGCCTCGTTCAATGCGGCCGCCTACGATCTCGACCAGGCCCAGTCCGACGGCCGTCGGCGCATGGGCCGGGTCATTCCGACGCTGAGCATCGACCACGGCTGGGTCTTCGAGCGCGACACGACGCTGTTCGGCCGCGACTACCGGCAAAGCCTCGAGCCGCGGCTGCTCTACGTCAACACGCCCTTCCGCGACCAGGCCAACCTGCCCAACTTCGACGCGGCGGCCAAGGACTTCAACTTCGACTCCATCTACACCGACAACCCCTTCTCGGGCGTGGACCGGGTGTCGGACCTGCATGCACTGAGTGCGGGCGTGACCAGCCGCTGGATCGGCACCAACACGGGCGAGGAGATCCTGCGCCTGGGAGCCGTGCAGCGCTTCCTGTTCCGCGATCAGAAGATCACACCCGACGGCCAGCCTGTCACGCAGCGCTTCTCCGATCTGCTGCTGGCTGCCGCCGCCCACCTGGACGAGAAGTGGTGGGCCGACGGCACGCTGGAGTTCAACCCCGAGACCAACCGTTCGGTGCGATCGGTGCTGCGCGGGCGCTATTCGCCCGGGCCCTACAAGACCGTCAGCGTCGCCTATCGGCTGGCGCGGGGGCAGAGCGAGCAGGTCGAACTGGCCTGGCAATGGCCGATCTACGGTACCCCTGTCACCTCACGCGGTGCCGACAGCAAGGCCTGCGGCGGCGCCTGGTACAGCGCCGGCCGCGTGCAGTACTCGCTGCGCGACCGGCGCCTGACTGATTCGGTCATGGGCTTCGAGTACGACGCCGGTTGCTGGGTGCTGCGCTGGGGCGTCGAGCGGCTGTCCACCGGCCGCGCCGAAACGAACACGCGGCTGATGCTGCAACTGGAGCTCGTCGGCCTGTCACAGCTCGGTTCGAACGCCCTCAAAGTCTTGAAGGACAATGTGCCCGGTTACCGAAGGCTGAGCTCCGACCGCTCACCGAGTTCAGATTTCCAACCATGATCTATCGCCTAGCTCCCCTCTTTCTTGCCGTGACGCTGGCCTTGGCCGCTTTCCAGGCCCAGGCCCAGACGCCCACGCTGCAGCCGGGGGACTACATCGCCGCCGTCGTCAACCAGGACGTCGTCGCCGCCAGTGAGGTCATCCAGCGTACCGAACGCCTGCGCCAGGAAGCCCGCCAGAAGGGCGAGGTCATGCCCGAGACGGCCGGCCTGCGCAAGCAGGCGCTGGAGGCCCTCATCGAGGATCGCGTCCTCGTCACCTACGCCCGCGAGACCGGCCAGAAGATCGACGAGGCCGAGCTGGACCGCGTGGTGGCCAACGTCGCCGCGCAGAACAAGCTGACGATGGCGCAGCTGCGCGATCGCCTGAAGGCCGACGGCACCGACTACAAGAGCTTTCGCGAKAACCTGCGCGACCAGATGATGACGGAGCGCGTGCGCGAGCGCGAAGTGCAGGGACGCATCAAGGTGACGGACGCCGAGATCGACGCCTACCTCGACAAGAAGCGCAATGAACTCGCCAGCGGCGGCATGGTCAACCTCGCCCAGGTGCTCGTGCCGGTGCCCGATGGCGCGCCGGAAAGCGTCGTCACCGAACGCCGCGCCCGTGCTGAAGGCGCCCTGGCGCGCATCAAGGGCGGTGAGGACTTCGCCCGCGTCGCCCGCGAGGTGTCCGAAGACAGCAACAAGGCGCGCGGCGGCGAGATCGGCCTGCGCCTGGCCGATCGGCTGCCCGACGTGTTCGTCAATGCCGTCAAGGGGCTGAAGAGCGGCGAGGTCGCGCCTCAGCTGCTGCGCACCGGCGCGGGCTTTCACGTCCTCAAGGTCATCGAGCGCCAAGGTGGCGCATCCCTGACGCAGGCCGTGCAGACCCATGCCCGGCACATCCTGCTGCGCCCCTCGGCACAGCTGACGGCCGAAGTCGCGGCCCGCCGCCTGGCCGAATTCAAGCGCCAGATCGAGACCGGTTCGGCCAAGTTCGAGCAACTCGCCCGCGCCAATTCCGAGGACGGCAGCGCCCCCGAAGGCGGTGACCTGGGCTGGATGGCTGCCGGCGGTTTTGTGCCGGAATTCGAGGAAGCGATGAACGTGCTGCCGCTGAACGGCATCTCGGGACCGGTCGTGTCGCGCTTCGGCGTGCACCTGATCCAGGTGCTGGAGCGCCGCACGGTCGATGTCGAGATGAAGCAGCTGCGCGACCAGGCCCGCGGCGCACTGCGCGAGCAGAAATACGACGAGGCCTATCAGGAGTGGGTCAAGGATCTGCGGGCGAAGGCGTTTGTTGAAGTGCGCGAGTGGCTCGACTGAGTTCCCACATCCCCCGCAAGCGCTTCGGGCAGCATTTCCTGACCGACAAGGCGCTGATCGAGGCCATCGTCGACCTGATCGATCCGCAGCCGGGCGAGACCCTGGTCGAGATCGGCCCTGGCCTGGGCGCGATGACGCTGCCGCTGCTGGCGCGACACAAGCCGCTGACCGTCATCGAACTGGACCGCGACCTGGCTGCGCGCCTGCGCAAGCGCGACGACGTCGAGGTCATCGAGTCGGACGTGCTCAAGGTCGACTTCAAGGCGCTGGCTGCCACCAAGGGCGCCAAGCTGCGCGTGGTCGGCAACCTGCCCTACAACATCTCCACGCCCATCCTCTTTCACCTGCTGGATGCGGTGGACGACGTCGTCGACCAGCACTTCATGCTGCAGAAGGAAGTGGTGGACCGCATGGCCGCCGCACCGGGCCGCAAGGACTATGGGCGCCTCAGCGTGATGCTGCAGTGGCGCTACGACATTGAATCGGTGCTGGAAGTGCCGCCCGAGGCCTTCGACCCGCCGCCGCGCGTGAACTCGGCCATCGTGCGCATGCAGCCGTTGGCCAGGCCGCCAGCGGTAGACCCGGCCCTGCTGGGGGCGCTGGTCACCAGCGCCTTCTCGCAGCGCCGCAAGTTGCTGCGCCACAGCCTGGGCCATTGGCTGGCCGAGCGCGGCTTTTCGGGCCACTTCGACCTGCAGCGCCGCGCCGAGGAGGTGCCGGTCGACGAATTCGTCGCGCTGGCGCTTGAAGTGCCGCAGCAGAAATGAAAACGGGACCCGAGGGTCCCGTTCTGCTTTCGATAGTTCAGCGCTTCAAGCTGCGCTGAGCCACATCGAGGTGTCGAAGGCACTGCACATCATCGGCATGTTCATGCCGAAGTTGGGGTTGCCAACCGTCGCCTTGGCGCTTTTCGGCGCAGGCTTTTCAATAACCGGGGCCACTTCAGTAGCCCGCTCCCATGACCCGTTATCTTGGGAGCGGGCTACTGAAAAGAATAGAAGCACCTGAACGCTATCTTCCTGTCGGCCCAATAGTCGGCCGTGTCTCGGAAGACATCGAGCAATTGCTCTCTCGCCTCGCGGTCGAATCGCACGTTGTCGGGCAACTGCTCCAGCACCACGACAAAGCCTGGCTGGGAGCCGGACTTGTGGACGAGGTCGGTCATGCAGTCATGCAGGGCGTCCAGGTTCTTGCCGAAATGCGCTGGAAACAGGAAGGCCTGCGCGATGCCATCGAGCACGTCCTGCTTGGACTGCGCCTCCGACAGGTTGGCGTACAGGAAATGCTGGCCCGCTTCTTGGGCGGCCTGCATCAAGTCCTCKACCCTGTAGGCCCGTATGGCCTGCACGATATTGGGACGGACGGTCTGCAAAAGCATGGTCGCGTTCCTCCTTTCAAGTCACAAAACTGCTGAACCCTCGACTTCACCGGGCCGCTTGGGCGCGAACGCGCTTGAAGCTGGCATAGTGATCGCCGGTGTAATAACAAATCTCGGGCGCCGTCGGCGGCGTGCCACCGCAGATAAGGCGGCGGGCACCGCGGTTGCGGGCGCCAGGGGTCTTGACCGTGTATTCGCGATAGAAGCCGCGAGCCTTGCGGGGCAGCAGACGCTCGCGATTGCCGAACACCACGCCGTCCTTGGCATAAGGAAACGGGCCACCGGCGAGAACGAGCCGGTGCGTTTCCTGGGCCTGGGCGGGCAGCTCGCTCAGCGAAATTTCAGCCAGAGCGGGCGTTGCGGTGGGGGGCTTATCGCCGACGGCTTCCTTGGCTTGCGCGCCTCCGGCCAAGCCGGAAAGYAGCAGGGCGGTGGTGACCGCCGAGGCGCCGGAGCGCGCCAGCCACGAGAGCAAAAACACGGGTTAACCCTGAACGAGAAACCGTAATGGTACCGAAGCGACCCCAAAAGCTCAAGCTCGGCGCGGGCGCCGGAGTCTGGAATAGGGTCATGTGAGCCAGCACTCACGCGCGTCTAAGTGATTGATTTCACTCGCAGCATGACAGCTGCATGACGCAGTTTTGGGTCGTGAAAACTTCTGTCAATTGGGGGAGTCCGGGCGCTTTTGCCCTGTTCCCCCTTGGAGCCGGTGCCAGGTTCAGGCGCGTGCCGCGTTCGCGTCGGCGACGGTCAGGGCCGTCATGTTGACGATACGGCGCACGGTCGCCGAAGGCGTCAGGATGTGCACCGGCTTGGCCGCGCCGAGCAGCACCGGCCCGATGGCGATGCCGCCGCCGGCGGCCGTCTTCAGCAGGTTGTAGGAGATGTTGGCGGCGTCGATATTGGGCAGCACCAGCAGGTTGGCCTCGCCCGTCAGCGGGCTGGTGGGCATGATCTGCTTGCGGTAGGGGGCGTCTAGCGCGGTATCGCCATGCATCTCGCCGTCGACCTCCAGCCACGGCGCGAGCTGCCGCAGCAGCGCCAGCGTGTCGCGCATCTTTACGGCCGACGGCTTGTCGCTGGTGCCGAAGTTGCTGTGCGACAGCAGGGCGGCCTTCGGCGTCAGGCCGAAGCGGCACATCTCCTGGGCGGCCATGACGGTGATCTCGGCAAGCTGCTCGGCGGTCGGGTCGTAGTTGACGTGGGTGTCCACCAGCATGACCTGGCGGCCCGGCAGGATCAGCCCGTTCATGCAGGCATAGGTCTTCACGCCGGCGCGCTTGCCGATGACCTGGTCGATGTACTGCAGGTGCGTGGCAGTCGTGCCCCAGGTGCCGCAGAGCAGACCATCGACCTCGCCCTTGTGCAGCAGCATGGAGCTGATCAGCGTCAGCCGGCGGCGCATCTCGATCTTGGCAAGCTGCTGGGTGACGCCCTTGCGCTCGGTCATCTGCAGGTAGGTCTGCCAGTAGTCGCGGTAGCGGTCGTCGTGCTCGACGTTGACGACGTCATAGTCGCGGCCCTGCTGCAGGCGCAGGCCGAAGCGCTCGCAGCGCTCGGCGATGACCTGCGGGCGGCCCACCAGCGTCGGGCGCGCCAGGCCTTCGTCGACGACGACCTGTGCGGCGCGCAACACGCGCTCCTCCTCACCCTCGGCGTAGGCAACGCGCTTGTTGGGCGCCCGCTTGGCCGCGGTGAAGATGGGCTTCATCGTGTTGCCCGAGGCGTAGACGAAGCTCTGCAGCTTCTCGCGGTAGGCGTCCCAGTCCTGGATGGGCCGCGCCGCGACGCCGGAGTCGGCAGCCGCCTTGGCGACGGCCGGCGCGATGCGCATCATCAGCCGTGGATCGAAAGGCTTGGGAATCAGGTACTCCGCGCCAAAGCTCAGCGTCGCGCCCACATAGGCTGCGGCCACCACCTCGCTCTGCTCGGCCTGGGCAAGATCAGCAATGGCGTGCACCGCGGCGATCTCCATCTCGACGTTGATCGTCGTCGCGCCCGAGTCCAGTGCGCCGCGGAAGATGTAGGGGAAGCACAGGACGTTGTTGACCTGGTTGGGGTAGTCCGTGCGGCCCGTGGCCATGATGGCGTCGCCGCGCACGGCCTGGACTTCTTCCGGCAGGATTTCCGGCGTCGGATTGGCCAGCGCGAAGATCAGCGGTTGCGCGGCCATGGTCGCGACCATGTCGGCCTTCAGCACGCCGCCGGCCGACAGGCCCAGGAAGACGTCGGCGCCGGCAATCGCCTCGCGCAGGCTGCGCTGCGAGGTCGGCTGCGCGAAGACGGCCTTGTCCGGGTCCATCAGCTCGGTGCGCCCCTCGTAGACGACGCCGGCCAGGTCGGTCACCCAGATGTTCTCGCGCGGCAGCCCGAGCTTGACGAGCAGGCCCAGGCAGGCAAGCGCCGCCGCGCCTGCGCCCGACGTGACGAGCTTGACCTGCTTGATGTCCTTGCCGACGACCTTGAGGCCGTTCAGGAAGGCCGCGCCGACGACGATGGCGGTGCCATGCTGGTCGTCGTGGAAGACGGGGATCTTCATGCGCTCGCGCAGCTTGCGCTCGACATAGAAGCAGTCCGGCGCCTTGATGTCTTCGAGGTTGATGCCGCCGAAGGTGGGCTCCAGCGCGGCGATGCAGTCGACCAGCTTGTCGAGGTCGTTTTCGGCCACCTCGAGGTCAAACACGTCGATGCCGGCGAACTTCTTGAACAGGACGCCCTTGCCCTCCATGACGGGCTTGGACGCCAGCGGCCCGATATTGCCTAGGCCCAGCACGGCCGTGCCGTTGGAGACGACGGCGACCAGGTTGCCGCGCGAGGTGTAGCGGAAGGCATTGGCCGGGTCCGCGACGATCTCTTCGCAGGCCRCAGCCACGCCCGGCGAGTAGGCCAGAGCCAGGTCGTGCTGATTGACGAGCTGCTTGGTCGCCGCGATGGCGATCTTGCCCGGCGTCGGGAACTCGTGGTACTCGAGAGCGGCCTGGCGGAGTTGGGCGCGTTTTTCTTCGGAGCTGGACATGGCGGGATCACAAGGTGCCGACGGGGCTGGAATCATGCCACCCAAGGGCGCGCCGGGCGCTGTGGATGTCCACAAGGTCTAATCGTGACCATGGGCGAATTCGATCTGATCCGGCGCTACTTCCAGCGCCCCGCGGTGGCTGGCGTCGAGGTGGGCGTGGGCGACGACTGCGCCGTGCTCGTGCCCACGCCGGGTGCGCGCTGGCTGGTTTCCAGTGACATGCTGGTCGAGGGCCGGCACTTCCTGTCGACGGTCGATCCGGTGCGCCTCGGCCACAAGGCGCTGGCCGTCAACCTGAGCGACCTGGCCGCCTGCGGTGCGACGCCGCGAGGCTTCACTTTGGCCCTGGCCCTGCCGCGCGTTGACGAAGCCTGGCTGTCCGGTTTCTCGCGCGGCCTGTTGGCTCTGGCCGACGCCCATGCCTGCCCGCTGATCGGCGGCGACACAACGCAGGGGCCGTTGAATCTCTGCATCACCGTCTTCGGCGAGGCGCCGCCGGGGCGGGCCTTGCTGCGCGGCGGCGCGCAAGTGGGTGACGAGATCTGGGTGTCGGGGCGGCTCGGTGATGCGCGGCTGGCGCTGGAGGTGTTCCGTGGCACTGTGGCCGTGGATGGCGCCGGCTTCGAGGAAGTGCGTGCCGCGATGGAGCTGCCAACGCCGCGCGTCGCACTGGGCCAGGCGCTGCGCGGCATCGCGACGGCGGCCATCGACGTGTCAGACGGGCTGCTCGGCGATCTGGGCCACATCCTGGCGGCTTCCCGCGTTGGCGCGCGTCTGGACGTCGATGCGCTGCCCCGCAGCGAGGTGCTGGCTGCGCAGGCGGCCGCCGTGCAGCAGGAATGCCTGCTGGCGGGCGGCGACGACTACGAACTGGTCTTCACCGCGCCAGCCGGTGCGCGGCTGCCCGATGTGGGCGTGGCATTGACGCGCATCGGCGTCATCGAAGCCGAGCCCGGGTTGCGCGTTGTCGACGCGCGCGGCGCAGTGGTTGAGCACGGCCTGCGCTCCTTCGACCACTTCAAGTCATGAGCGGCGCACCGATCCGTCCGACGCCGGCCTTCATGCTGCGCCACCCGGCGCGCTGGATCGCCCTGGGCTTCGGCAGCGGCCTGAGCCCCAAAGCGCCCGGTACCGTCGGCACCCTTTGGGCCTGGCTGGTGTTCTGGGTCATCTCGCCGTGGATGAGCGAGCTGGCCTGGGGCTTGCTGATCGGCATCGGCACGCTGGTGGGCTGGTGGGCCTGCACGCGCACGGCGCGCGACATGAACACGCCGGACCCCGGCTCCATCGTCTGGGACGAGGTGCTGGCCTTCTGGCTCATCCTGTGGCTGATCGCGCCGGTGGGCTGGCTGGGCCAGCTCATTGCCTTCGGCCTGTTCCGCTTCTTCGACGCCGCCAAGCCCGGGCCGGTAGGCTGGGCCGACCGGCTTTTCAAGGGCGAGCGCGGCGCCGCGGTCACCTGGGCGCAGGGCTTCGGCATCCTGTTCGACGATTTCGTCGCGGCCGGCTGTACGCTCGCTGTCATCGCGCTCTACCGCTTTGTGATGGGGTAAGCATGTTTGCCGACGACCTTGAACTGATCGACCGCATCGCCGTGGCGCTGATCCAGCGGCGCGAGCGCATCGGCACGGCGGAGAGCTGCACCGGCGGCCTCATCGCCGCCGCCTGCACCAGCCTGAGCGGCTCCAGCGCGTGGTTCGAGCGCGGCGTCGTCAGCTACAGCAACGAGGCCAAGGCCGAACTGCTGGGCGTGCCCAAGGGCCTGATCGCGCTGCACGGCGCCGTCAGCGCCGAGGTGGCCGAACACATGGCGCGTGGCCTGCTGGCGCACGCGCCCATCGATTGGGCACTGGCCGTCACCGGCGTGGCCGGGCCGACGGGCGGCAGCGAGGCCAAGCCGGTCGGCACCGTTTGGCTGGCCCTGGTGCATGCGGGGCGGCCGGCCCAGGTCTGGCGCGAGAACTTCAGCGGCGACCGCCATGCGGTGCGCTTGCAGACGGTGACGGCGGGTTTGACGGCGCTGTGTGAAGCGCTGGAAGACCGGGACAACTAGCCGAGCTTGGCCATCAGGCTCTCGGCCGTGACGACCGAGATGTCCGGCGGCTGCCAGCTCTTGGCCCAGGCGATGAACTGCTCCTGCGGCATGGGCTTGCTGATGAAGTAGCCCTGGCCTTCGTCGCAGCCCAGGCGGGCCAGCATGGCCCAGGCCTTGAGCGTCTCCAACCCCTCGGCGACGACGGTGAGGCCGAGGTTGTGCGCCAGCTCGATCGTCGAGCGCACGATGCGCGCGTCGTCGAGGTCACGCTCCATGGCCATGACGAAGCTCTTGTCGATCTTGAGCTCATCCACCGGCAGGCGCTTCAGGTAGGCCAGCGACGAATAGCCGGTGCCGAAGTCGTCGATGGACAGCTTGAAGCCCATCGCATGCAGATGCTCCAGTGTGGACAGGGCCCGCTCGGGGTCGTCCATGATGGTGCTCTCGGTGATCTCCAGGCACAGCGAGTCGGCCGACACCTGCAGCGGCGCCAGCATGGCCTCGATCTTGGCCGGTAGGTCCTGGTCCATCAGGTCGCGCGTGGACAGGTTGACCGACAGCCGCAGCGTCAGGCCCGCGTCCGCGGCCTGGCGCGCGAACCTGGCCGCGTTGGACAGCACCCAGGCGCTGAGCAGGCGGATGAAGCCCGTCTGCTCGGCAAAAGGAATGAACTGCATCGGCGGTACCAGGCCGCGCGTCGGGTGCTGCCAGCGCACCAGGGCCTCGGCGCCGAGAATCTTGCCCTGCTGCAGGTCGATCTTGGGCTGCAGGTACAGGCGCAGTTCATCTTTCTCGACGGCGTGGCGGAGCTCGGTCAACAGGGACAGCGACTCCTGGCTGCCGGCGTCCAGCTGGGCGTGGTAGATCAGGCTGCCGCACTGGCGGGCCTTGGCCGCATACATGGCCAGCTCGGCGCGGCCCAGCAGCAGGTTGACCTCACGGCCATGCGCGGGGAAGAGGGCGATGCCGATGCCGGCGCCGAGGTCGATGGTCTCGTTGTCGATCTGCAGCGGACGCTCGAAGTCCTTCAGGATGGCCAGCGCCGCCTCGCTGGCGGCATGGGCGTCCGTGTGCGCCAGCAGCACGGCGAACTCGTCGCCCGACAGCCGCGCGAGCACCGAATGCGCTGGCGCGCACAACGCCTGCAGGCGCTCGGCGACCGACTGCAGCAGGCGGTCGCCCACCTCGTGGCCGAGCACGTCATTGACGTGCTTGAAGCGGTCCAGGTCCAGCATCAGCACGGCACCCGGCGTGTTGCTGTGGGTCAGGTGGTGCTGCAGGAATTCGGCGAAACGCGCGCGGTTGGGCAGCAGCGTCAGCGGGTCGACGTAGGCCAGGTTGTTGACGAGGGCATCGCGGCGGCGGATGCCCTCACGCATGCTCTCCAGCGCCAGGGCCAGCTTGTGCACCTCCTCCAGCCGCGAGGTCGACGGCACGGGCGTGTCGTAGTCGCCGCGCTCCAGCCGGCGCGCCGAGGCCGACAGGGCCGTGATGGGATTGCTGATGCCGCGTGCCAGCAGCACGCTGACGAGGGCGAAGACGACGACGCCCAGCACGGTCAGGCCGAGCAGGACGAGCTGCAACTGCTGATAGGGCGCCAGGGCCGCGTCCAGCGACCGCAACAGCAGCACGCCAAGGGCTTGATCGCCACCGATCAGGGGCACGAAGAGGGCACGCATGCGTTCGCCGGCCAGCTCAACGATGCCGTCGGCTGGAGCCGCCTGACCCAGCGTAGCGCGCAAGGCGTTGACTGCGCTGCCATCGAGGTTGTCGACGGTGGTCTGCCACTGCTTGGTCGGACCTTGCAGCAGCACGACGCCTTGCAGCTCCGACAGCGCCTTGAGATCGTCCAGCACCTCGCGGTCCAGCGCAAAGGCCATCAACACCCAGCCCACCGGTGCCGGCGTGCGCACCTGCACGGCGACCACCTGGTAGACCTTGCTGCCCTGCACGGCCAGGGCCGCGCCATCCTTGCTGTGCACGAGCTGGCCCAGCGCGGCGCCGAAACCGGCCGCGCCGTCGCGGGTGGCGGCAACGAGGTGCTGCTGGTCATCGAAGTAGGCGACGACCGAGGCGCCGACGCGTTCGCCCTGATTGACGAGCGCGTCCTTGATGGTCTCTACGGTGCCGGCCTCGGCCAGCGACAGGCCGACGGTGCTGCGAAAGCCATAGTCCTTGGCCAGCAGCTCGGCCGCGTCGCGCAGCTTGCCGGCGCGTTGGTCGAGCAGGCGGCGCAGCACGCGTTCGCCGGTCTGCAGCTCGCTGGCGAGGGAATCCTCGGCGTTGTGCGTGATGCTGGCGTGGATGGCGCCGAAGCTGACCAGCTGCACGACCAGCAGCAGCGCCAGGAAGAGGGCGACGATGCGCCCCTCGAGGCGGCGCAGGTTCAGCCAGGCTGGCCAGCGCATTGCGGTGGCGTTACTCGGCGAGCGTGAGGGCCACGGGGCCCCCGCCCGCCGGCACTTCGAGCTTGACGCTTTGCAGGTTGGTTGACTTCTGGCCGCCATGCCAGGCCTTGGCGACGTGCTCGCCCACCGGCAGGTCAAACGCCACCTGGCCCTTGTCATCGGTGCGCCCGAAGGTCGGCGTGTCCACCACGACGATGTGGGCGCTCATGCGGTCGTGGATGTTGCAGCCCAGCGTGGCGACCCCCGGCTTGTCGAACACGATGGGCTCGGCCGGCGTGCCCGAGTAGAGCTTGATGTCGATGACCTTGATGGGCGAGAACGAGTAGACGTGATGCCGCACGGCGTCGAAGTTCGGGAAACTGACGGCCGTGCCCGTCTGCACGACGAGGAGCTCGGGTGTGAACTGGCGGTCGCGCTGGCCCATCTCGGCCTTGGTGGTGCTGGTCTTGCCAGTGCGGCCCTTGACCTCGATGGCCACCGCGGCGCCGGCCAGCGGCTGGCCGCCTGGCCCGTGCAACTGCACCGTGACGGGCACGGCGTGGGCCGCCAGCGAACTCAGCGCAAGAGCAGTAGGGACGAGTTTGTGAAGAGACGGCGGCATGACGGCAGGTTTACCGCCCCGACGATAGCCCAATCGGGGTCAACGGGCAGCCAGAACTGCCCCAGTTTTTCCGCTGGCGGCCTCGCCAAGCATCAGGGCCAGGCGGCGCAGCGCGGCCCAGGGGTCGCTGGGCCAGTCGGGGTGGCGCAGGCCTTTGACGAGGCCATCGCAGATCTGGGCAGCCTGCACGAGGGTGCCCGCCTGGGCGGCGTCCAGCCGCGGCGCGATGCGTTCAATGAGACGCTCCTTGGCGCCCCAGACGCGCGCCTCGCGCAGCGCCAATGGCAGCGGCTTGCCGGCGTCCAGCGCGGCGCGCACGCGGGCCAAAGCCCGCGCGTCCTCAGCCAGCGTCCAGTGCACCAGCACGGCGGCCTCGCCCTCGGCCTCCAGGCCGTCCAGCATGCGCAGCATGCGCGGAACAGCGCCCGACAGCACGGCCTCGCTGAGCTTGAAGACGTCGAAGCGCGCCACGTCCAGCACGGCCGCCTCGATCTGCTCCAGCGTCAGCTCGCCCTTGGGGTGCAGCAGGGCGAGCTTTTGCAACTCCTGGTGGGCTGCGAGCAGATTGCCCTCGACGCGGTCGGCGAAGAAGGCCAGGGCTTTCTGCCCATCCTCGCCCTCGGGCACCGACTGCCCCTGCGCGCGCAGGCGTTGGGCCAGCCAGGCGGGCAGCAGGCGTCGCTCCACGGGTTCGACGCGGATGGACGCGCCGTTGCCGTCCAGCGCCATGAACCAGGCGCTGGAGAGCTGGGTCTTGTCCAGCCGCGGCAGCGTGACCAGGGTCAGCACGTCGTCGGGCGCGGCCTGGGCATAGCGCTGCAGGGCCTCGGAGCCCTCCTTGCCGGGCTTGCCGCTGGGGATGCGGATCTCGATGAACTGGCGCTCGGAGAACAGGCTCATGGCCTGCGCGGCGGCCAGCACCGGTGCCCAGTCGAAATAGGCACCGCTGACGATGAAGATCTGCCGCTCGCCGAAGCCATTGGCGCGGGCGGCGGCGCGGATCTGGTCCGCCGCCTCCTGGGCGAGCAGCGGCTCGTCGCCGTGCACGGTGTAGATGCGGGCCAGGCCCTTGGCAAGGTGGGCGCTGAGGCCCTCGGCGCGCAGTTGCATTAGCCTTGGAGCTTCACGGCGGCGAGGCGGCGCATGACTTGCGCTATCGCGTCGGAGTGCATCGCGCCGTACAGGTTGGCAGCCTCCTGCTCCTTGGCCAGCGCCCAGGTCTCGGTGTAGGTCATGTCGCGGGCCAGGCGCAGCTCCACCTTGGGCACCAGCAGCTCGCCCGCCGCCGTGCGGATCAGGTAGTCGAACTGCAGGCGCAGCTGGAACTCACGCACCTGGCCGACGCTGGTGGACGCGACGACGGTGCGGTCGCGGAACTCGCGGGTGGCTTCCAGCACGACCTGGGCGCGAGCCGGGTCGTCCAGCAGTTGCACCGGCGTGCGCTTGATCTGGCGCTTGAGGCCGGCGGCCAGCGGCGATTCCGGCGGGAAGCCGGTCAGCGCCAGGGTCTGGAAGGAGAGCACGGGCTCGTGGCGCAACTCGAAGCCGCAGCCGGCGAGGGCTGCGAGGCTGAACAGAGCGATGCGGCGGTCCATCAGACGACGATGTTGACGAGGCGGCCAGGCACGATGACGACCTTCTTCGGGGCCTTGCCCTCGGCGAACTTGGCGAACTCCTCGGTCGCGAGCGCCGCAGCTTCAATGGCCGCCTTGTCGGCTGAGGCCGGCACCTTGACTGCGCCGCGCAGCTTGCCGTTGACCTGCAACATCAGCTCGATCTCGTCCTGGACCAGGGCCGCCTCATCGACTGTGGGCCAGGGTGCGTCGAGCAAGTCGCCGAGTTCGGCGGCAAAGCCGAGGTCTTGCCAGAGCTGATGGGCGATGTGCGGCGTGGCGGGGTAAAGCACGCGCAGCAGCACCGAGAAGCCGTCGCGCACTGCAGCCGCCTGGCCTTCGGCCTTGAAGCCTTCCAGCGCGTTCAGCAGCTTCATCGCGCCGGAGACGACGGTGTTGTACTGCATGCGCTCGTAGTCGTAGCTGACCTGCTTGAGCACGTTGTGCACCTCGCGGCGCAGCGCCTTGCCGTCGCCGTTCAGCGCGGCGAAGTCCTGGCCGCCTGACTTGATCGCGTCGACATTGCGCGCGCCGAAGTTCCACACACGCTTCAGGAAGCGGTGCGCACCTTCGACGGCCGCGTCGTTCCACTCCAGCGTCTGCTCGGGCGGGCTGGCGAACATGACGAACAGGCGGGCCGTGTCGGCGCCGTACTGGTCGATCAGCGCCTGCGGGTCCACGCCGTTGTTCTTGGACTTGGACATGGTCGTCATCTCGTACTCGAGCGGCGTGCCGTCCTTCTTCAGCTTGGCGCCGGCGATGCCGCCCTTGTCGTCGTGGATGACGTCGATCTCGTGGTCCCAGTAGTAGTCCTTGCCGCCACCCTCGGGCTTGTGGAAGAACGCGCCCTTCAAGACCATGCCCTGGGTCAGCAGCTTCTCGAACGGCTCGCTGATCGTCACCAGGCCGAGGTCGCGCATCGCCTTGGTCCAGAAGCGCGCATACAGCAGGTGCAGGATGGCGTGCTCGATGCCGCCGATGTACTGGTTCATCGGCATCCAGTACTTGGTGCCGTCCGCGACCATGGCCTGGTCGTTGATCGGGTCGCAGTAGCGCATGAAGTACCAGGACGAATCGACGAAGGTGTCCATCGTGTCCGTCTCGCGCTGGGCCGGCTTGCCGCAGCTCGGGCAGCCGACGTTCAGGAAGGCCGCGTGCTTGTTCAGCGGGTTGCCGCTGCCGTCGGGAATCAGGTCGTCGGGCAGCACGACGGGCAGGTCCTTCTCCGGCACCGGCACGACGCCGCAGGTTTCACAGTGAATGATGGGGATGGGGGTGCCCCAGTAKCGCTGGCGGCTGRCGCCCCAGTCGCGCAGGCGCCAGGTGGTTTTCTTCTCGCCCAGGCCCTTCTCGGCGAGCAGCTCGGCGACCTTGTTGACGGCGTCCACGTGGCCCAGGCCATCCAGCACGCCGGAGTTGATGCAGCGCGCCTTGGACTTGTCGCCGTACCACTCGGCCCACTTCTTGTCGTCGTAGGCCTGGCCGTCAACGTCGATGACCTGCTTGATGGGCAGGCCGTACTTCAGCGCGAACGCGAAGTCGCGCTCATCGTGCGCCGGCACGCCCATGACGGCGCCGTCGCCGTAGCTCATCAGCACGTAGTTGCCAACCCAGACTTCGACCTGCGCGCCGGTGATGGGGTGGGTGACGAACAGGCCCGTGGGCACGCCCTTCTTGTCCTGCGTGGCCAGCTCGGCCTCGGTGGTTCCGCCGGCCTTGCATTCCTCGATGAAGCGGGCCACCTCAGGCTTGTCTTTGGCTGCAACGGTCGCGAGCGGATGCTCGGGCGCGACGGCGCAGAAGGTCACGCCCATGATGGTGTCGGCGCGAGTCGTGAACACCCACAGGCGCCCGCCGCCGCCTTCGATGCTGTGCGGGAAGGCGAAACGCACTCCCTGGCTCTTGCCGATCCAGTTCTCCTGCATCAGCCGCACGCGCTCCGGCCAGCCGCTCAGGTAGTTGGGGTCGGCGGGGTCGGCCACGGCCGACAGCAGCTCCTCGGCGTACTGCGTGATCTTCAGGTAGTAGCCCGGGATCTCACGCTTTTCCACCAGCGCGCCCGAGCGCCAGCCACGGCCGTCGATGACCTGCTCGTTGGCCAGCACCGTCTGGTCCACCGGGTCCCAGTTGACAACTTGAGTGCGGCGCTCGGCGATGCCCTTTTCCAGCATCTTCAGGAACAGCCATTGGTTCCACTTGTAGTAGCTGGGCTGGCAGGTCGCGACCTCGCGGCTCCAGTCGATGGCCAGGCCCATGGCCTGCATCTGGCCCTTCATGTGGGCGATGTTGGAGTAGGTCCACTGCGCGGGCGGCACCTTGCCCTTCATCGCGGCGTTTTCAGCCGGCAGGCCGAAGGCGTCCCAGCCCATGGGCATCAGGACATTGAAGCCCTTCATCCGCAGCTGGCGCGCCAGCATGTCGTTGATCGTGTAGTTGCGCACATGGCCCATGTGCAGCTTGCCCGACGGGTAGGGCAGCATGGAGCAGGCGTAGAAGTGCGGCTTGCTCGCGTCTTCGGTTACGCGGTAGGCATCGCGCTCCGTCCAGTAGGCACGGGCGGCGGCTTCGATCTCGTTCGGGTTGTAGCTGGGCGCTTCGGTCTTGGCGTTCATACGCCAAATTGTATGGGTCGCCCCTCTGGCGACCCTTCGATCACGGTGCTGAAGCGGCGGCCTGGGCGACGAAGGCGATGCGGTTCAATCCCGCGGCCTGCACCCAGCCGATCAGTTCGGCGACCTGGCCATAGGGCACGGCGCGATCAGCGCGCAACTGCACTTCCAGCTGCGCGTTGGCACGGCCGAGTTCGCCGATGCGCTTTTGAAAAGCCATGGCGTCGAGCTCGTCGTCGCCCAGATGCAGCTTGCCGTCCGGCGTGATGGCCACGGCGATGAAGCTCGGCGCGTCGCTGGGCGTCGCAGCTTCGCTCTTGGGCAGGTCCAGGCGCAGCGAGGCGGTCATCAGCGGTGCAGTGATCATGAAGATGACCAGCAGCACCAGCATGACGTCGATCAGCGGCGTCATGTTGATGTCGCTCATCGGGCGAGCGGCGTCAGGCCTTTCAAGTCGCCCGAAGCTCATGATCAATCGTGGTCCAGCAACTCGCGCAGGTCGTGCGCGAAACCTTCGAGGTCGGCCTCGCAGGCCGCAACCAGCTTGCCGAAGACGTTGTAGGCCAACACGGCAGGAATGGCCACGGCCAGACCGGCGGCCGTCATGATCAGCGCCTCGCCGACGGGCCCGGAGATCTTGTCGATGGTGATGTTGCCGGCCGCGGAAATGCTGGCCAGCGCGTGATAGATGCCCCAGACGGTGCCGAACAGGCCCACGAAGGGGRCCGTCGCGCCAACGGAGGCCAGCAGCACCTGGCCGAACTGGAGCTTGGCCAGCACGGCATGCAGCGCGTCGCGCAGGCGGCGGGTCAGGCGGGATTCACGTTTGCCGGCGGCGTCCAGCGTGGCGCTGCGGGTCTCGGCCGTGGCGGCGTCCAGCAGCGGCAGCAACAGGCCTTCGGTGTCGAAGCTCAGCAGCGCACTGCGGCCCTCAGCAACACCGGCCGCGCCCCAGAAGGCCGGCACCGCGCGCACGAGGCCGCGGCGGGCGCGGCGCAGCAGCCAGGCCTTCCACAGGATCAGCGCCCAGGCGCTGACCGACATGGCCAGCAGCAGCAGCGCCACCGCGCGACCGACCAGGTCGCTTTGGGCCCAGAAGTCCGCGAAGCCGCCCATATCAGCCGTTGAATCCGAGGACGTCGTTCATGCCGAACAGGCCGGCCTTCTTGCCGCCGGCCAGAAAGCGCGCGCAGCGCAGGCTGCCCTGGGCATAGATGCCGCGGTTGGTGGCCTTGTGGCTGACCTCGATGCGCTCGCCGATGCCGGCGAACAGGACGGTGTGGTCGCCGATGATGTCACCGCCACGCACGGTGGCGAAGCCGATGGTGGACGGGTCGCGCGCGCCCGTGACGCCTTCGCGGCCATACACGGCGCTAGTCTTCAGGTCGCGGCCCAGGGCGTCGGCGACGACCTGGCCCATCTGCAGGGCCGTGCCGCTGGGGGCATCCACCTTCATGCGGTGGTGGGCCTCGACGATCTCGATGTCATAGCCCTCGTTCAGCGCGCGGGCGGCCATGTCCAGCAGCTTGAGCACGACGTTGACGCCAACGCTCATGTTGGGCGCGAAGACGACGGCGGTGCGCTCGGCGAATCTGGCGATCTCGGCCTTCTGGGCTTCGTCGAAGCCGGTCGTGCCGACCACGGCCTTGACGCCCAGTTCGGCGCAAACAGCCAGATGAGCCAGCGTCGCCTCGGGGCGGGTGAAGTCGATCATCACGTCGGCGCCGGCCAGGCCCGCGCGGACGTCGTCGCCCCTATCCAGCGTGACGTGCAGACTGCAGTCGTCGGCCGCCTCGACGGCCTCGATGAGCATCTTGCCCATGCGCCCGGAGGCGCCCATCACTGCGACCTTGATCACGAGCCCGAACCCGGCTTGGCGTCCAGCGGCGGATAAGTGCGGCCCGGCGCCGGGCCTTCGGCGGCGGCCGTGGGCGCGGCCTCGGTGCTCTTCTTGGGCGGGGGCAGGGCGTCGCGCTCGGCCTCGCTCAATTCCAGCTTCGGGTTCTTGCTGCTCGGCTTGAAGGTGTTGATGGCGGCCACGAAGTCGTTCTCGGCCGGCAGGTCGTCGGGCACATCCAGGGACTTGAGCTTGTCGCCGTCGAACAGGGCCACAACCAGGCGCTGCTGCGGCGCGGCACCCTGGCGGCGGATCGTGAAGACATAGTCCCAGCGCGCCTCGTGGAAGACGTCTGTCAGCAGCGGCGAGCCGAGCAGGTCGCGCACCTGCGCCTTGGGCATGCCGGGCTTGACGCGGGCGACCATCTCCTTGGTCAGCACATTGCCCTGCACGACCTCGACGCGATAGGGCGTCAGCAGGCCCAGCACCTTTTCGCCGGTGACCGACGGCAGGCTTGGCAGRGAATCCCAGGTGGGTAGGTAGGAGCAGCCGCCGAGCAGTGCAAGCAGCGGGAGAGAGGCAAGCAGGGGACGCATCGGGCGGCTGGCTGAAGGGGCAGGAAGGGGACGGGAAGCGCCGGCCGGCAGGCCGGCTGGCTATGATCGGCGGATTCTAGCGGGGCCCTCCCTGGCCTCCTTTGCTCCCCGCCATGCCCTCTTCCGCCAAGAACCAGACCAGCGACATCAAGAACAGCGGCCTSAAGGCSACGCTGCCGCGCATCAAGATCCTCGAGATCTTCCAGCGCGCGGCGCAGCGTCACATGACCGCTGAAGATGTTTACAAGGCTTTGCTTGGCGAGGGCGCCGACATCGGCCTGGCGACGGTCTATCGCGTGCTGCAGCAGTTCGAGCWGGCGGGCCTGTTGAGCCGCAACCATTTCGAGACCGGCAAGGCCGTCTATGAGCTCAACGAGGGCCGCCACCACGACCACCTCGTTTGCCTGAACTGCGGCAAGGTCGAGGAGTTCTTCGACCCCGGCATCGAGGAGCGCCAGCACGCCATCGCGGGCGAACGTGGCTTCCAGCTGCAGGAGCATTCGCTGGCGCTGTACGCGACCTGCCTGAAGACGGACTGCCCGAACCGCAGCTGAGCGCTCCCCTCGGGCGAGGGGCTTCAATCCATCGAGCCGTTGTCGATGGCGCGCTGGTGGCGCTCGACGAACTCCTTGTAGGTGTCGATACCGCGCAGCTGCAGGATGGTGTTGCGCACGGCGGCCTCCACCAGCACGGCCAAGTTGCGGCCCGCGTCCACGGCGATGACGACCTTGCGCACCGGCATGCCCAGCACATCCTCATACAGAGGCTCATAGGGCAGGCGCTCGAAGTCGCGCTCCATCGTCTCCTTGCGCACCAGGTGGACGATGAGCTTGAGGCGCATCTTGCGGCGCACCGCCGTCTCGCCAAAGATGGACTTGATGTCGAGCAGGCCGATGCCTCGTACTTCCAGCAGATTGAGCAGCAGCTCCGGGCAGCGGCCTTCGATGGCGGTCTGGGCGATGCGGAAGAAGTCGACCGCGTCGTCGGCGACCAGGCCATGGCCGCGCGAGATCAGCTCCAGGCCGAGTTCGCTCTTGCCCAGGCCCGATTCGCCGGTCAGCAGCACGCCCAGGCCCAGGATGTCCATGAAGACACCGTGGCGGGTCGTGCGGTTGGCGAACAGCTGGGACAGGTAGCCGCGCACCAGGTCGATGACATGGCCGGCGGATTCGTTGGTGCGGAACAGCGGAATTTCGGCCCGGTCGCACATGGCGACGAGGCGCGGCGGCGGCAGGGTGTCGTCGGCGACGATGATGACCGGCGGCTCCAGCGTGACGATGCGGGAAATGCGCCGGTCCTGAACGTCGGTGCCTTCCTGGTTCAGATAGGCCACCTCACGACGGCCGACGATCTGGACGCGGTAGGGATGGATGTAGTTCAGGTAGCCGACCAGGTCGGCCGCACTCTGCGCATCGCGCACGGCCGCTTCGTCGAAGCGGCGTTCCGGGTGGGCGTGGCCGGCGATCCACTCCCAGCGCAAGGCCTCGCGGTGCTCTTCGAAAAGCCTTTCCGCGCTGATCGAGGTGGGTTTCAAACTAAGGGTTTACGCGAAGCGTCGAAAAGCGGCATCAAGCGACTGATTTCAGCGGCTCCCAGGCCGCAATCAGCTTGTGCAGGGTGGCGGCGTCCGGCTCGGCCTTGAGCTGCTCGCGCAGTTCGCGGTCGGACAGCATCTCGGCGATCTCGGACAGGATCTCCAGATGACGCTGCGTGGCCGCTTCGGGCACGAGCAGGAAGATCAGCAACCCGACGGGTTCGTCATCCGGCGCATCGAAGCCGATGGGCTGGGCCAGCCGCAGCACCGCAGCCAGCGGGTTCTTCAGGCCCTTGACGCGGCCATGCGGGATGGCGACGCCGTGTCCCAGGCCGGTCGAGCCCAGACGCTCGCGGGCGAAGAGGTTGTCGGTGACCAGCGCCCGGCCCATCTGGTGGTGGTTTTCGAACAGCAAGCCTGCATGTTCAAAGGCGCGTTTCTTGCTGGACGCATCCACGTTCACCAACACGTTGTCGGCAGGCAGGATGGCGGCGAGACGGTTCATGGGTTGAGGCCAAGCATCGGGGGCGCCGGATAGGCGCGGCCGTGCCGGGCTGGTGGGTCAATCAGAGCGACAGATTATGGAACCGTGCGTCGTTTTGGGGTGGGCGGTAGCCCCTAGAGACGTGGAAAACACCTCTGACCACCCATGAATGCGGGTTTTTGCGGCACTGCAGCAACAACCGATTGCCGCGAGCAGCCATGGATTGTGCATCGCAAAAACAAAAGCGGCCCGCAGGCCGCCGCGAGATGAGCCAGGGGCTTCAGCGTGCGGGTACCTCGAGGCGCTTGGCCGAGGCGTGGTGATGGTCCTGCACCTTGTCCTTGTGGCGGCAGACCTGACGATCCAGCTTGTCCATCAATTGATCAATGGCGGCGTACAGATCCTCGTGGGATTGCTCGACAAAGATGTCGCGGCCCTTCACATGCAGGGTCACTTCGGCGCGCTGGCGGCGTTCCTTCTCCTTTTGCTTCTCTACGGTCAGCAGGACGTTGATATCAACGACCTGGTCGAAGTGGCGGGTCACACGGTCCAGCTTGGTGAGTACGTACTCGCGCAGAGCGGGCGTGACTTCGAGATGATGGCCACTGATCGTCAGATTCATAAAGCCTCCTTTCAGAGGAATGGGTCGGAAAACAAACCAGAAAACTGAGAAAAAACAGACGAAGGGGGAGGGAGGAGGAGGGTCTTTCGGGTAGCGGAGGTGGGTGGGAGTGGGGAAATCGACGAGTCCAGTTTGCTCGCGAAGCCGCGGCATGACAAGGGGATGACGGTGACCGTTTGTCGGCTGGAGGGCCTCGTTTTCGCGGCTTCTTTCACGTCTTGAGCGGGTGCAATAATCCGCGGCTATTCACCCTACGGAGCCCTTCTTGGACAGCGATCACCCTCGGTGACCGTCCACTCC
>NZ_JBFUMO010000036.1:0-22809 GCF_054049355.1 Roseateles sp. P5_E11
CTGAAGGCCGCCGCCGGCTGATGGGCATGAAGTGCGGATATCAGCATCAGCACCATCAGGCCAGCAACCTTGATAAGGTTCGCGCGCGCCCAACGCGCGCGGCCACCAGCGAGCAGGAAGATCGTTGCGAGCAGGAACAAGGGGACCTGCGCCAGTCGCGCGGCATTGTGCGCAGACACGGTGAATGCCGAATAAAACGGCATCACGAGAATGAACACCAGCAGACCGCCGCCAAACCAAAGCGCCGTCAGCTTGGCGCCCCAATCTCTGTGATGCATGGCAGGACCGTATGGGATGTCTGGGTTTGGACCGACAACAGCGATGGGCAGGTCAATGAATCACCGCTGCAGGAACGCAAAAAAGGGGCACGAGGCCCCTTTTTGTTGAACAACGCTAGATTAAGTGTTGTTCTTTTGGATCGCGGCAACCAGCACCGGAGCGGTCACGGTAGTGGTCGCCTTCCAAACGACGCTGGAGTTACCCAGGTCAGGTGTGAAAGTGATGGTCTTGTCGCCCAGGTCGGTGCCGACCTTGGACGCGGGGTTGAACGTCAACTCGATTACGCCATCGCCCTTAATCGTCAGCGAGGCGACTTCGGCGGTCGCCGTGAACTTGTAGGCGTTCAGAACGCCAGCCGTATTGCACGTCGAGAGGCCACCTTCTTCCTGTGCGCACAGCGCCACGGCCGCTTTGGCAGTGTCGGCCGACGACAGCGCATTGCCGGCCTTGGCCTTGGCGGTGTAGTCCTTGTACTGCGGAATCGCGACCGCAGCCAGGATGCCGATGATGGCCACGACGATCATCAGTTCGATCAGGGTGAAGCCTTGTTGGGCGCGTGCTTTCAGGTTCATGTCAGTACTCCAGCGAGTGTGAGTGGTGGGAGGAGGGCACACCCCCTGAATGCAGGGGCCGTGCCAGCTTTTTCAGGCCCTCAAACTGTGCGAAAGCGCACGGCTGAGGCGGTTGAGCCGCCAGATCTGACAAAAAACGTCACTTCGAGCTGACGCGTTCTGTCATTGCAGCGTGGCGGGCCGAGAAACGTCAGGCGAAAAAATGGCGCCGCAGGGCGCCAGACTCGATCGCAAGGCGGGCTCAAAGTTCCATTTCCTGGCCGGCCTGCAGCGCGCTGATCCGATGGGGACTGTTCAAGGCCTGCACGCCTTGCATGACGGCTTCGACCTCGCCGGGCTTGATGTGGGTGATGCGCACGTCGACGCTGCCGGCCAGATGGGTCAATTCGCGGCCCAGCTCCGCCGGATGAAGATGCTGGCTGACGTGGGCCACCTCGGCCTCGTCGTCGCTGAAGGCCGTCTCGATGACGAGATGGGACAGGCGCAGGTCGGCCAGGCGCCGCCACAGGGCCGGGTTGGGGCCGGTATCGCCGGTGAAAACCCAGTGCGCGTGGCCGCTCGCGGTGCCGGCATCGACGGCGAAACCGACGGCCGGCACGGTGTGGGCGGCGGGCAGCACTTCAATGATGCGGCCGCCCAGGTCGACGCGGTCGCCGATCTGGAAGGGGTGCAGGCTCAGCACCGGCGCCTCGCGGCTGGGCAGGACGGTGAAATCGGGCCAGATCACGCCATTGAAGATGTGCTGGCGCAGGGCGGCCAGCGTCTCGGGCAGGCCGTGGACCTGGATGGGCGGGCGGCCCGCCGCGGCGCGCAGGCGCAGCACCGCATCAGCCAGCAACGGGATGCCGAGCACATGATCCAGATGGGAGTGGCTGAGCAGGATGTGGTCGACGGCGGCCAGGGCATCCAGCGGCAGGTCACCCACGCCGGTGCCGGCGTCGATGAGGACATCGTCGTCCAGCAGGAAGGCAGTGGTCTTGTAGCCGGCGGCAATGGCGCCGGAGCAGCCCAGGACGCGGATGTTCATGCGGTGCGTGGCTCGGAATGGGTGGCTCGCATCAGGCGAGGCCGAGCCAAGAATGTACGCACCCGCCCCGTGGGTCGGACGGTCGGATTACCGAGTTGGGGGTGTCGCTATCGTGAGGAAGTCACAGCAGCCGCGAAGGCCGCGGCCGGCCTGGACTTCGGGCGATCAACCCTGGATGAACTGCATCTGCGTGCCGGCCAGCTCGATCAGGTCGCCGGTGCGCAGTGCAATCGATTCGCCCGTCAGCGGGATGCCGTTGACGCTGGGGCGCTGGTTACCTTCGACGTGGGCGAAGACATAACCGGTGGGGCGCTTGGTGATGGAGGCGACCTGCACGCCGGGCTTGCCCAGCGTGGTGACGACCTTGGTCAGCGCGACCTCGCGGCCGGCGGCGGCGCCGGTCAGCACCTTGATGGAGGCCGGGCCGATGGCGGCCGCACCCAGCGAGCCGAAGTTGGAGCCCAGGCCCAGGCTCGGCGGCGCGCCGGAACCGGGCTTGAGGATCATGGTCTTCTCGTAGTCGCCGCCGTCGTTCAGCAGGAACTTGATCTTGTACTTGCCGATTTCGACCGTGTCGTTGTCGGCCAGCAGCTGCTTCTTGATCGCCTTGCCGTTGATGTACGTGCCGTTGGTGGAATTGAGGTCTTCAATGAAGACGTCGGCGCCGACCATCTGCAGCACGGCGTGTTCGCCGCTGACCGCGAGATTGTCGATGACGATGTCGTTGTAGGGACGTCGACCGAGGGTGGTCTTGTCCTTGGTGATCTGCACCTCCTTGATCACGACGCCGTCGAGCGAAACCACCAGTTTGCCCATTTATGACCTCAAGTTCTGTTGTACGTGCCCTGACTTTGCATGGGGTAGCAAGTCAGTTGCCGCCGCGTCGACCGAAGGGCCACCAGCCCCGTCCTTCGGTACGTTGGCGTCCTTCTGCGCGGGCCAGGATGAGCGCGATGTTATCGCGACCGCCGCTGTCATTGGCTGCGTTGATCAGTGCGCGTGCAGCTTCGGGCAAGGCCGGATTGCCGTTGAGCAGGTTGGCGAGGCTGTCATCGTCGAGCATGTCGGACAGGCCGTCGGAGCACAACAGGTAGGTGTCGCCCGGCTGGACCTCGTGCAGATGCAGCTCCATCAGCACCGTGTCCTCGACGCCAACAGCGCGCGTGACGAGGTTCTTGTTGCTGGAAAACGCGGCTTCTTCGACGGTCAGCAGACCGGCGTCGATCTGCTCCTGCAGCAGCGAGTGGTCGCGCGTGATCTGCGTCAGGCGGCCGGCGCGCAGCCGGTAGGCGCGCGAGTCGCCGACATGGCCGAGCAGCAGGCCTTCGGGGCGGAAGACGCCCAGCACCAGCGTCGTGCCCATGCCGGCATAGCGCGGGTTGGTGTTGGCGGCGTTGAAGATGGCGCGGTTGGCGTTGTCCACGCAGATGTCCATGGCGCGCTTGACCTCGCCGGCCCGGGCCTCGCGGCCGGCGTCCTTGAGCCAGCGGCCCAGCTCGGAACTGACGAAGCTGGTCAGCATCTGGCTGGCCACTTCGCCGGCGTTGTAGCCGCCCATGCCGTCGGCCAGCACGGTCAGGCCTGCGGCCTCGTCCAGGGCGACCGAATCCTCATTGTTGTCGCGCGCACGTCCCACGTCGGTGGCGCTGAAGAACTCCAGGGTCATGAGGCTTGCGGTGGCTCGTGGGGCTCGGCAGAGGAGCAAGGATTCTGCCCTGCTTCCTCAGGCGCCAAGCGCAGTGTTTGTGCGAAGGCCGCATCCTGGGGGGAAGCCGCTGCAGCCGTTTCGGGCGCAGCGGGTTCGGCCTGCAGGCCGAGCACGAGCACGGCTTCGAGATCACGAGCCATCTGCTCGCCGTCGGCGTAGCGCAGCTCGGGGCGCTTCTCCAGCGCGAGGGCCAGCACCAGGGCGAGGGCTTCGGGCAGGCTGGGGCGGTGGATGCGGATATCGGGTGCAGGCTCGGTCGCAATTTGTTGCATCAGCCGCGCCATGGACTCGCTCTGGTGGGGCAGTGCGCCGCTGAGCAATTGGTAGAGCAGCACGCCCAGGGAATAGAGGTCGCTGCGGCCGTCCACCGTCAGGCCGGCAAGTTGCTCCGGAGACATGAAGGACGGCGTGCCCAGCACGAGGCCGGTGCGGGTGCGGCTGCCGTCGCCAACGCGGGCAATGCCGAAGTCCATCAGCTTCAGGCTGCCATTGATGCGGTCCAGCATGACATTGGCGGGCTTGATGTCGCGGTGCACCACGCCTTGGCTGTGGGCATAGGCCAGGGCCCGCGCCAGACGCGCGCCGATCTGCACGACTTCGCGAGCGGGCAGCAGCTGGCCGGCCTTGGTGAAGCTGCTCAGGTCGCGGCCGAGCACGTATTCGAGGGCGATCCAGGCGTCAGCACCGTCCTGGCCGGCATCGACGACCTGCAGGATGTCTGGATGTTCCAGCTGGCCGGCTGCACGCGCCTCGCGCATGAAGCGCTCGCGCACGTCCGCCAGGTCTTCGGCCGAGAATTCGCGGCTCAGCGCGAGGCGCTTGATGGCGACCTGGCGGCCCGTTGAGCGTTGCGTGGCCTTGTAGACCACGGCCATCGCGCCGCGGCCGATCTCGGCACCGAGTTCGAAATCGCGCAGGTCGGGGGGCGGCTGTGCGGCCCTGACCTGCGGCGTGGACGCGCCGGGGCCTTGAGTCTGCTGCACGGTCGGCAGGGCCGACGGATCGCCGTACGGTGAGCCAGCAGGATCGGGCACCCGACCGATGAGGCGCTGCCAAAAGCTGCCTGCCTTGCCGGATTTGCCGCCGCTTGCCATGCGGTCGATCTTAGGCGGCCTCGCGCTTGCTGCGGCGGGCCAGCGCCATGCCAACGACGACGACCAGGACCGCGCAGCTGATGCTGACGGCGTAGTCCAGGCCATGCATATGCGCCTCGAACCACTCGTGCACGGCCGCATCGGTCGTCGCCATCTCGCCGGCGACGAAGCCCAGCAGGGCGGCCCCCAGCGTGATGATGACCGGGAAGCGCTCCATCAGCTTCAACAGCAGCGTGCTGCCGAAGATGATGAGTGGGATGGACAGGCCCAGGCCGATGATGAGCAGCATCAGGCGGGCGCCCTCGGGCGCGCTGTTGGCGGCGGCCGCGACGGCGATGACGTTGTCCAGGCTCATGACGAGGTCGGCGATCAGGATGGTGCGCACGGCCGTCCACAGATTGCCGCTGGCGTGCACGTCGGCGTCGTCTTCGCTGTCGGCCAGCAGCTGGATGCCGATCCACAGCAGCAGCACGGCGCCGATCAGCTTCAGCCAGGGCAGCTGCAGCAACTGCACGGCGAACAGCGTCAGCACGACACGCAGCAGGATGGCAGCGCCGCTGCCGAAGACGATGGCCTTCTTCTGCTGGCTGTGCGGCAGATTGCGCGAGGCCAGCGCAATGACGACGGCGTTGTCGCCGGACAGCAGGATATTGACCCAGATGATCTTCAGCAGCGCGATGAAGAAGGCGGCGTTCAGCAGGTCCATGGCAGGCTCGGTGTTGGTCGCCCGAGTGTCGGTCCGCCCGGGCGGGCTGCGTCTGCGTGCAACTACGCAGGCAGCAAAGGAAAAGGGCCGTTCAGTGAACGGCCCTCGAATTGCTCACGAGGAGCAGGCTCAGAGCAGGGCCTTGAGCAGCTTGGCCATTTCCGACGGGTTGCGCGTGACCGTGAAGCCACACTCTTCCATGATGGCGAGCTTGGCATCGGCCGTGTCGGCGCCGCCGGAGATCAGCGCGCCGGCGTGGCCCATGCGCTTGCCGGGGGGCGCCGTGACGCCGGCGATGAAGCCGACGATGGGCTTCTTCATGTTGGCCTTGCACCAGCGCGCGGCTTCCGCCTCGTCCGGGCCGCCGATCTCGCCGATCATGATGACGGCGTCGGTGTCCGGGTCATCGTTGAAGGCCTTCATCACGTCGATGTGCTTCAGGCCGTTGATCGGGTCGCCGCCGATGCCGACGGCCGACGACTGGCCCAGGCCGATCTCGGTCAGCTGCGCCACGGCTTCATAGGTCAGCGTGCCGGAGCGCGACACGACGCCGATGCGGCCCTTGCGGTGGATGTGGCCCGGCATGATGCCGATCTTGATTTCTTCCGGCGTGATCAGGCCGGGGCAGTTGGGGCCCAGCAGCAGCGTGCGCTTGCCGCCAGCGGCTTCCTTGGCCTTCATCTTGTTGCGCACTTCCAGCATGTCCCGGACCGGGATGCCTTCGGTGATGCAGATCGCCAGGTCCAGGTCGGCTTCGACGGCTTCCCAGATCGCGGCGGCGGCACCGGCGGGCGGCACGTAGATCACCGACACGGTCGCGCCGGTCTGCGAGGCGGCTTCCTTGACGGTCGCGTAGATGGGGATCTCGCTGAACTTCTCGCCAGCCTTCTTCGGATTCACGCCCGCGACGAAGGCGTTCTTGCCGTTGGCATAGGCCTGGCAGCCCAGGGTATGGAACTGGCCGGTCTTGCCGGTGATGCCCTGGGTGATGACCTTGGTGTCTTTGTTGATGTAGATGGACATGTCTGATTCCTCTGGGCGGGCTTAGGCGACTGCGGCGACGATTTTGGTGGCCGCTTCGGCCATCGTGTCGGCCGCGATGATGGGCAGGCCGGATTCGGCCAGCATCTTCTTGCCCAGTTCTTCGTTGGTGCCCTTCATGCGCACGACCAGCGGCACGGACAGGTTCACGGCCTTGCAGGCGGTGATGACGCCTTCGGCGATGGTGTCGCACTTCATGATGCCGCCGAAGATGTTGACCAGGATGCCCTTCACGCTCTTGTTTTTGAGCATGATCTTGAAGGCCTCGGTGACCTTCTCGGCCGTGGCGCCGCCGCCGACGTCCAGGAAGTTGGCCGGCTCGCCGCCAAACAGCTTGATGGTGTCCATGGTGGCCATGGCCAGGCCGGCGCCGTTCACCAGGCAGCCGATGTTGCCGTCCAGGCTGATGTAGGCCAGGTCGAACTTGCTGGCTTCAACTTCAGCGGGATCTTCTTCGTCCAGGTCGCGGTAGGCGACGATCTCAGGGTGGCGGAACAGCGCGTTGGCGTCGAAGTTGAACTTGGCGTCCAGGGCCATCAGGTTGCCCTTGCTGTCGCAATTCAGCGGGTTGATTTCAACCAGCGACGCGTCCGTGTCCATGTAGCACTTGTAGAGCTTGGCAAAGATGTCGACGGCCTGGTCGATGGAGGCGCCAGTCAGGCCGATGGCCGCGGCGATCTTGCGCGATTGCGCTTCGCTCAGGCCCGTCAGCGGGTCGATCATCTCGGTGATGATCTTCTCGGGCGTGGAGTGGGCCACTTCCTCGATGTCCATGCCGCCTTCGCTCGACGCGATGAAGGCGACCTTCTGCGTGCCGCGGTCGGTGACCAGCGAGACGTAGAGCTCCTTCTTGATGTCAGCGCCATCTTCGATGTACAGGCGACGGACCTTCTGGCCTTCAGGGCCGGTCTGGTGCGTGATCAGCTGCATGCCGAGGATCTTCTCGGCCAGCGCCTTGACGTCGTCCTGTGTCTTGGCGACCTTGACGCCGCCACCCTTGCCGCGGCCGCCGGCGTGGATCTGGGCCTTGACCACCCAGACCGGGCCACCCAGCTTCTGGGCGGCCTCGACGGCTTCCTGCACGGTGAAGGCCGGGATGCCGCGCGGCACCGGCACGCCGAACTGGCGCAGGATCTCTTTGCCCTGGTATTCGTGGATTTTCATGGCTGGGTCTCTCGGGTCGGGGAAGTCAGGATTCGGAAGTGGCCGGCTGGGCAGCGGTTTGTTGATGCCAGCGGGGATAGAACTTGGCGACGGTCACGCTGTCGCGGCGCAGGGCGTGGCAGCGGTCGAGCTGGAAGGGCGGGTTGCCGGCGGCATCGCCTTCGCGAGACGGCGACGGGCCGCCCCTAGGCGTCTCAGCCCCCTCGGGGGGCAGCGCCGAAGGCGCGTGGGGGCTCTCACGTGTGTCGATGACGGAGCCAGCCATGGCCTGGATGACGGCCGTCGGCAAGATCTGGCACAGCTCGGTGACGTGGGTGCAGCCGCGCGTGCCGCCGAGGCGTTCACCGACGGCCTGCCGGAAGCCCTTCATCAGGTTCAGGCCGATGAGGCGGGCATAGGCATTGCCATGGTGGTCGCAGGCGCCCGGATACGGCATCCACAGCGTCTCGGAACGGGCTGCGGTGATGGTGAGCGTCGCGTCCACGGTCAGATGCAGGTGCATCTCGTGGATAGGCTGGCCGGCCTTGCGCGGCACGCCCGCCAGTGGCACGTCATGCGTCTTGGTGTCTGTCAGGCTGGCTTCGACGTCGAACAAGCCGTCATCACGCGCGAATACCTGCACATCGAGGGCGCGGCGATGCAGCGGGCGGCGCGGGACGGACGGGTGGGCGACAGGCATGAAACGGGGGAATGGCGAATCACCCCGGCCGATGCCGGGACGGGGTCGGCCCGGTTTTTGCACCGCTCTGCCAGAGGGGCAAAGGGGCTTGTAACCGGGTGAACCCTCGTTTTTGGGGCAGGCGGCAATGTAGCACGGAGGGTGAAAACTCCCCCTGCGCGCTCGGTCAAGCGGCCCTTAGGCCCTCAGCAAGCGGCGCACCACTTCGGGGGCAAAACCGCGTGCCAGCAGGAACCGGCTTTGACGCGCTCGTTCGGCGGCGTCGCGCGAAGGCTCCTCGCCGAAGCGCCTGCGCCAGACTTCACGGGCGCGTTCCATCTCCGTTTCGCGCAGGGTTGCCTGCTGTTCGGCACCCAGCTTGAGCCCGTGCTGGGCCAGTTCCTGCTGGATGCGCTGGGCGCCAAAGCGGTTGGCGCGCAGATGCAGGCGGGACTCGACGAAACGGGTTTCGTCAAGGTAACCGGCGGCCGCGAGGGCGTCGAGCAAGGCATCGACCGCAACCGCAACGTCCTCAGCGCCATCTTCCTCTTCGACAGCCGCCGACGGTTCGCCCTCGCCGGCGGCCTGCGCCGCGGCCAGGCGCGCACGCTGCCGCCGTTGCTGCTCGATCCGCAACAGCTTGCGCCGCAACTCGGCACGGCTGTGCTCGCGCTGGGCCAGCAGGCCGATGGCGCGGGTTTTCAACGACAGCGGCGCCCGGGTCGCCATGGGGGAGGCCCGCCCAGCGGCTTACTCCTCGGCCGCCGTGGTCAGCGGAGCGACCCCCAGGGATTCACGGATCTTGTTCTCGATCTCGCGGGCCACGTCGACGTTCTCGCGCAGGAACTCGCGAGCGTTGTCCTTGCCCTGGCCGATCTTCTCGCCCTGGTAGGCGTACCAGGAGCCGGACTTCTCGACGACCTTGGCGACCACGCCCATGTCGACGATCTCGCCCTCGCGGCTGATGCCCTCGCCATAGAGGATGTCGAACTCGGCAGTCTTGAACGGGGGGCTGACCTTGTTCTTGACGACCTTGACCTTGGTCTCGGAGCCGATGACTTCCTCGCCCTTCTTGATCGAGCCGATGCGGCGGATGTCCAGGCGCACGGAGGCGTAGAACTTCAGCGCATTGCCGCCGGTGGTCGTCTCGGGCGAGCCGAACATGACGCCGATCTTCATGCGGATCTGATTGATGAAGATGACCATGCAGTTGGTCTTCTTGATCGTGGCGGTCAGCTTGCGCAGGGCCTGGCTCATCAGGCGGGCCTGCAGGCCGGGGAGGCTGTCGCCCATCTCGCCTTCGAGTTCGGCCTTGGGCGTCAGCGCCGCGACCGAGTCGATGACGATCAGGTCCACCGAGCCGGAGCGCACCAGCGCATCGACGATCTCGAGGGCCTGTTCGCCGGTGTCGGGCTGGCTGATCAGCAGTTCCTGCAGGTTGACGCCGAGCTTCTGGGCGTACTGGATATCCAGCGCGTGCTCGGCGTCGATGAAGGCGCAAGTGCCGGCGAGCTTTTGCATCTCGGCGATCACCTGCAGCGTCAGCGTCGTCTTGCCGGAGGACTCGGGGCCGTAGATCTCGACGACGCGGCCGCGTGGCAGGCCGCCGACGCCCAGTGCGATGTCCAGGCCCAGGGAGCCGGTGGAGACGACCTGGATGTCTTCGATGACCTCGCCTTCACCGAGCCGCATGATGGAGCCCTTGCCGAACTGCTTTTCGATCTGGGCGAGGGCGGCCTGCAGGGCCTTGGCTTTTTCGGTGTTCAGGGCTTTGACGGGGGCGTCCATGCGAATCTCCGTGGGGAATGGGCTGAATTATGGGGCAAGCTGTGGGTTTGTACAGTGGTTTGTCCCCCGATCCACGGCAGCTAGCGGATCAGGATTGAGGAGCATCCTAGGTGTGGGGTGGCTCATGGCATGAGCCAGCGTGCCACCGCCTAACATCGGCGGCGGAGACAAAACCTATGCGCATCCTGATTGCCGAAGACGACCAAGTGCTGGCCGATGGCTTGCTGCGGGCCTTGCGGGCCTCTGGCTACGCTGTCGACAGGGTCAGTTCTGGCACCGAGGCCGATTCGGCGTTGGCGACGCATGAGTTCGACCTCGTCATCCTCGACCTTGGTCTGCCGCGCCTGCATGGGCTGGAGGTGCTGCGCAAGCTGCGCGCACGCGGTTCCACCATGCCGGTGCTGATCCTGACGGCGGCGGACAGCGTCGAGCAGCGCGTCAAGGGGCTGGACCTGGGCGCCGACGACTACATGGCCAAGCCTTTCTCGCTGCAGGAGCTGGAAGCGCGTGTGCGCGCCCTGACCCGGCGCGGCCTGGGCACCGCCAGCAGCCTCATCAAGCACGGGCCGCTGACCTTCGATGCGACGGGCCGCGTGGCCTACATCAACGAGCAGATGCTGGAGCTGTCAGCCCGCGAGCTGTCGCTGCTGGAGGTGCTGCTGCAGCGCGCCGGGCGGCTGGTCAGCAAGGACCAGCTCGTCGAGCGCCTGTGCGAATGGGGCGAAGAAGTCTCGAACAACGCCATCGAGGTCTACATCCACCGGCTGCGCAAGAAGATCGAGCAGGGGCCGATTCGCATCGCGACGGTGCGCGGCCTCGGCTACTGCTTAGAGAAGATCAACTCCTAAATGCCCAACAAGGACGGCGCCAGCCCCGAACAGGGCACGCTGGTTCGGGCGGGCGCCCCTGCTGCGCAGGGTTCGCTGTTCGGCGAGATCCTCGACTGGATGCTCGCGCCGCTGCTGCTGATCTGGCCGATCAGCGTCGCGCTGACCTGGCTGGTGGCGCAGGGCATTGCCAGCCGGCCCTATGACCGCGAGCTGGGCGAGATGGCGCGCAGCCTCGGGCTGCAGGTGGCGGCCGAGGCGGCGCCTGTCAAGGGCAAGGACCGTTATGCGCTGGCGCCCGAGGCCGCGGCGTTGTTGCGGGCGGRCGCGTCGGACACGGTCTTCTACCAGGTGCTGGGCCTGCGTGGCGAACTGCTCAGTGGCGATGCGACGTTGGCGGTGCCGACCGAGGATGCCCCCGTCGTGCCCTGGGAGCTGCATTTCCGCGACGACGAGGTCGGCACCGACGCCGTGCGCGTGGCCTATCTCTGGGTGGCGCCCGAGGGGCAGGCCGGGTCGGCCAAGACCATGCTGGTGCAGGTCGCCGAGACGCTGGGCAAGCGCGCCCGGCTGACCAACGAGATCATCAAGGGCGTCATCCTGCCGCAGTTCGTCRTCCTGCCGCTGGCGGTGCTGCTGGTCTGGCTGGCGCTGGCGCGTGGCATCTCGCCGCTGAATGAATTGCAGCGGCGCATCCGTTCGCGCGAGAGTTCAGACCTGTCGCCCATTGACGAGCAGCGCGTGCCCGATGAGGTCGCGCCGCTGGTGCAGGCCATCAACGACCTGCTCGCGCGGCTGGACTCATCGATGAGCCGGCAGAAGCACTTCCTGGCCGACGCTGCCCATCAGCTCAAGACGCCGCTGGCTGGCCTGCGTACCCAGGCCGAGTTCATGCAGCGCGAGATCGATGCTGGCCGCTCCAACCCCGATGAATTGAAACGTTCGCTGGCCCAGATTGCCCGCGCCAGCGAGCGAGCGGCCCACATGGTCAACCAGCTGCTGTCCATGGCCCGCGCTGAAGACGCCGAACAGGCCATGCGGCGTGAACCCGTCAGCCTGGCCGAGATCGCCATCGACACGGTGCGCGATTTCGTGCCGCGCGCGCTGGAGCGCCGCATTGACCTGGGCTACGACGGCGTGGTGCCGGATGAAAGCCGGCTGCGTGTGCATGGCCAGCCAGTGTTGATCGGGGAGCTGATCCGCAACCTCGTCGACAACGCGCTGCTCTACACGCCGGCCGGCGGCCTGGTGACGGTGCGCGTGGTGGAGGACCCCTTTGGCCAAGTTGTCGTGCTGCAGGTCGAGGACACCGGGCCGGGCATCGCGCCCGCCGAGCGCGACAAGGTGTTCCAGCCCTTCTACCGCTCGCTCGGCAGCGGTGTGGAAGGCTCGGGCCTGGGGCTGGCCATCGTGCAGGAGATCGTGCAGCACCACGAGGCCGAGCTGACCCTGGATGACGCGCGCGTGCGGCGCGCCGTGGGGGGCGAGACGCCCGACGGCCAGGGGCCGGGGGCGCGGTTCACGATCAGGTTTCCGGCTACGTCTTCACCAGCTTCTTGACGCGGGCGATCGACAGCAGCAGCCCCAGCGACAACCCCAGCGTCACCATCGCCGTACCGCCATAGCTGACGAAGGGCAGGGGCACGCCCACGACCGGCAGGATGCCGCTGACCATGCCCATGTTGACGAAGACATAGGTGAAGAAGGACAGCGTCACCGCGCCGGCCATCAGGCGGGTGAACAGGGTCGGCGCGTCGGAGGCGATCATCAGCCCGCGCAGGATCAGCGCGGTGAAGCCGGCCAGCAGGGCCAGCGCCCCCATCAGTCCAAACTCCTCGCCAAAGGCCGCGAAGATGAAGTCGGTGGTGCGCTCGGGGATGAACTCCAGGTGGGTCTGCGTGCCCTGCATGAAGCCCTTGCCGGTCATGCCGCCGGAGCCGATGGCGATCTCGCCCTGGATGATGTGAAAGCCCTTGCCCAGCGGGTCCTTTGACGGGTCCAGCAGCGTGCAGATGCGGTGTTTCTGGTACTCCTTGAGCACCGGCCATTTCAGGTCGGGCTGGCAGATGGCGTCCTCGCTGAGCACCAGGGCGGTCGCGCCGGCGGCGCCCAGCACCAGGGCCGGCACGATGAGCTTCCACGGCAGGCCGGCGAAGAAGATCACGTAAAGGCCGGCCGCCAGCACCAGGATGCCGGTGCCCAGGTCGGGCTGCTTGGCGATCAGCAAAAAGGGCACGAGCAGCAACGCGAAGGCGGCGATGAAGTCGGGCCAGCGCAGCAGGCCCTCGCGTTTCTGGAACCACCAGGCCAGCATCAGCGGCGTCGCCAGCTTGAGCAGCTCGGACGGCTGGATCTGCGTGACGCCGATGCTGAGCCAGCGCGTGGCCCCCTTCTTCGTGACACCGAACAGGGCAGTCGCGATCAGCAGCATCACGCCGATCGTGTACAGCGGGATGGCCAGGGCCATCAGCTTTTGCGGCGGCACCTGGGCGACGATGAACATCAGCCCCAGTGCCAGCACCATGTTGCGGGCATGGTCGGCAAAGCGCGTGCCGTGGTCGTAGCCGGCCGAGTACATGCACAGCAGGCCCCAGCCGCACATCCACAGCACGGCGAGCAGCAGCGGGATGTCGAAGCCGCTGAGCCAGGGCTTGAGGCGTTGCCACAGGGGCGGGCGTTCGATGACGGTCATCGCGAGGCTCCCGAGGCGGGTGCGGGGGGCGCCGAAGCTGCGGAGGCCGAGACCGAGGGCGCTATCGGCTGCCAGCCGGACAGTGGCACGTCCGCCACCTTGCGTGGTGTGCCGATGGGGGCAAAGGTCTGGCCCAGCTGCGTCTTGGCAATGTCTTCGTCGCTGGGGTACTGGCCCAGCAGCAGATAGTCGAATACGCGGCGCGCAATCGGCGCAGCGGAGGAAGATCCCCAGCCGGCGTTCTCGACGATGACGGCCAGGGCCACCGTCGGGTTGTCCACCGGCGCGAAGGCGACGTAGAGCGAATGGTCGCGCTTGCGCTCGTCCGCCTTGATGCTGCTGTACTTCTCGCCGGCCTTCAAGCCGACGGCCTGAGCCGTGCCGGTCTTGCCGCCGCTCTGGTAGCCCGCGCCCAGGAAAACCTGGCGCGACGTGCCCTCCAGCGTCACGCCGTTCATCGCGTTCTGGATGACGGCGACGTCGGCGGGCTTCAGCGGCAGCGCGGGCAGCGCATCGCTGGCGATGCGGCGCTGCTCGTGCTTCACCACGTCCTCGATCTCGCGCACCAGGCGCGGCTTGTAGCGCTGGCCGCCGGAAGCGATGGTCGAGTAGGCCGTGGCCATCTGCAGCATGGTGAAGCTGTTGTAGCCCTGGCCGATGCCCAGCGAGATGGTCTCGCCGGGGAACCACTTCTGATTCGCCGGGCTCCTGGCGAAGTAGCGGCGCTTCCAGTCCTGAGAGGGCAGGACGCCGGTGACCTCGCCCTGCACGTCGATCTCGGTCTTGCGGCCCAGGCCGAAGGGCTCCAGCTGGTCGTGGATCAGGTCCACGCCCATCTCGTTGGCCAGGCTGTAGAAATAGACGTTGGACGAGCTGACGATGGCCAGGCGCATGTCCTTGGGGCCGGCGCGATCGGTCTCGGGGCTGCCGAAGGTGCGGCCGCCGAAGCTGTAGGTCAGGTTGTCGATGATGACCGTGCTGGGCGAGCGCTTGCCACTGTTCAGCGCCGCCATGGCCATCAGCGGCTTGAACGTCGAACCCGGCGGGTAGGTGCCGCGCAGGGCCCGGTTCAGCAGCGGCTTGTCGATGTCCTCGTTGAGGTCGCGCCAGGAGTCGGCGTCGATGCCGTCGACGAAGAGGTTGGGGTCGAAGGTCGGCTTGGAGACGAAAGCCAGTACCTCGCCGTTGCGCGGATCGATGGCGACCAGCGCGCCGCGGCGCTCGCCGAAGAGCCGCTCCACCAGCGCCTGCAGCTTGATGTCGATGGACAGGTTCAGCGTGTTGCCGGGCGTCGGCGGCTTGTGGGCAAGGCGCCGCACGGCGCGGCCGCCTGCGCTCGTCTCCACCTGCTCGAAACCGGTCGCGCCGTGCAGCTCCTTCTCATAGGCCTGTTCCAGGCCCAGCTTGCCGATGTACTCGGTGCCGCGGTAGTTGGCGAGGTCTTCTTCTTCCCAATCGTCCATGGCCTTCTTCTCGGCCTGGTTGATGCGGCCGATATAGCCGATCAGGTGGGCGCCAACCTCGCCCAGGGGATAGGAGCGGAACAGCCGCGCCTTGATCTCCACGCCGGGAAAGCGAAAGCGTTGGGCCGTGAAGCGGGCGACCTCTTCGTCCGTCAGCTTGGTGCGGATGGGCAGCGAGTCGGTGTGCTTGGTTTCTTCCAGCAGGCGCTTGAAGCGGCGCTTGTCGCGGGCCTGGACCTCGATGACCTGACCCAGGGCCTCGATGGTGGCGTCCAGATCGACGACCTTCTCGGGGTTGATTTCCAGCGTGTAGGCCGAGTAGTTGCTCGCCAGCACGACGCCGTTGCGGTCCTTGATCAGGCCGCGGTTGGGCACGATGGGCACGACGGCGATACGGTTGGACTCGGCGCGCTCGGCGAAGCTGTCGTACTGCACCACCTGCAACCACAGCAGGCGCGCGACCAGCAGGCCGAAGCAGAACAGCACGAAGGCGCCCGCGGCCAGCACGCGCAGCCGAAAGCGCGACAGCTCCTGGTGGAGGTTCTTGAGGACGACCACGGCTCAGAGTGGCCGGTGGGCGTCGCGGTCGGGCGCACGGCGCTGCGGTGCCAGCAGCAGGAAGCTGGCCACGGGCCACAGCGCCGCCTCGAAGACCGGCGCCAGCAGCACGCCCCAGCCTGGCCACATGCCACCGATGATCATCCGCACGATCAAGGCCAGCGCATGGGCGCCGAAGAACAGCGGCAGCACCTGCACGGCCTGGGCGCCCAGCGGGAACCAGGTCAGGCGGCGGTGCAGCGTGATGGCGCCGAAGCTCAGGCCGCTGTAGGCCAGCGCATGCTGCCCGAGCAGGGCGCCGTCGTGCACGTCCATGGCCAGGCCGAAGATGAAGGCCCACAACACGCCGACGCGCCGGGGCTGGTGCACGCCCCAGAACACGAGCACGACGGCCAGCACGTCAGGCGAGGCCGCCAGCCGGCCGGCCGGCACCATGTCGATCATCAGCGCGACGATCAGCGTGAAGCCGATGAACCAGGGGTTGGCCGGCAGCAGCAGCTGGTCGGCGGCGCGCGGCATGATCATTGGGAGGCTCCCGAAGCCTTGGCGGCGGCTCTTTCAGCACGCTCGGCCTTCTTGGCGGCGCGCACGGCGGCCTTGGTGGCCGCGGCGGAGGCGGCTTCATCGGCGGCGGCCGCTTCCGCTTCCTTCTTGGCAGGCAGATGACGGTCCTGCGGCAGCAAGATGAGGACGTGGCGGGCGCTGTCGGGCTGGGCAATGGGTGCCAGCAGCACCTGGGCGAAGCTGGAATCGCCGCGCCGCTCGACGACGCTGACCTTGGCGACCGGCAGGCCCGGCGGGTAGACGCCGTCCAGGCCGGAGGTCGTCATCAGGTCGCCGACCTTGATATCGGCATTCGCGGCGAGGAAACGCAATTCCATGCCCGATCCGTCAGCGCGGCCGGCGGCGGCATTGCGCATCTGCGTGCGGGCGTTCAACAGCGGGATGGCTGCCTCCTTGTCGGTCAGCAGCGTGACCTCGGCCGACAGCGGGTAGACGCGCGTTACCTGCCCCAGCACGCCGGCCTCATTGATGACCGGCGAACCAGCCACCACGCCCAGCGTGGCACCCCGGTCGATGACGACACGGCGCGAAAAGGGGTCGGGTGCTTCGAACAGCACCTCGGCAGGCATCGAGGGCGCAATCAGCGAGGGCTTGAGGCCCAGCAGCTTGCGCAGATGGTCGTTCTCGGCCTCCAGCGCCTGGGCGCGCGACAGGCGCTCGGCCTGGGCGCTGAGCTGCCGCCTGGCCTGGTCCTCGGCCTCCATGGCGCGCTTGGTGCCGCGCAGGTAGTCGCCAGCCGTCTCCCAGGCGTCCACCGGCGTCAGCAGCAGGCGCTGCACCGGGTGCAGCACCAGCGCATAGGCGCCGCGCACCGGCTGCATGAGCTTGAAACGCGCGTCCGCCACCATCAGCAGCAGCGCGAGCGCCGAACACAGCGCGAGCTTGGTCAGCGCCGACGGACCCTGGCGGAAGAACGGCGGGGGGGTGCGGTCTAGTGTGCCGAGGGGCATGGCGCCGCGAGGTCAGGCCGACAGTGGCGGTTGCGACGATAAACGCAACGACCGAGGCACAGGGGCACAGAGGAAATGCGGAGCCGGTCTGTTCTCCGTGCCTCTGTGCCTCTGTGCCTCTGTGGTTGCATTGCTTCAGCGTGGGAAGAAGGCCGGTTCACTCCGACGTGAAGATCGAGCCCAGGCGCTCCATGCGCTCCAGGGCCATGCCGCAACCGCGCACGACGCAGGTCAGCGGGTCTTCGGCCACCAGCACCGGCAGGCCGGTTTCCTCGCCCAGCAGGCGGTCCAGGTCGCGCAGCAGTGCGCCGCCGCCGGTCAGCATCATGCCGCGTTCGGCGATGTCGGCGCCCAGCTCGGGCGGCGTCTGCTCCAGCGCGTTCTTCACGGCGGAAACGATCTGGTTCAGCGGATCGGTCAGGGCTTCCAGGATCTCGTTGGAGGAGATCGTGAAGCTGCGCGGCACGCCTTCGGAGAGATTGCGGCCCTTGACCTCCATCTCCTTGACCTCGGAGCCGGGGAAGGCGCTGCCGATATTCTTCTTGATCGCCTCGGCCGTGGGCTCGCCGATCAACATGCCGTAATTGCGGCGGATGTAGTTGATGATGGCCTCGTCGAACTTGTCGCCGCCGACACGCACGCTGCCTTTGTAGACCATGCCGCCCAGCGAGATGACACCGACCTCCGTGGTGCCGCCGCCGATGTCGACGACCATCGAGCCCGAGGCCTCGGCCACCGGCAGCCCGGCGCCGATCGCCGCAGCCATCGGTTCCTCGATCAGGTAGACCTCGCTGGCGCCGGCGCCCAGGGCGCTCTCGCGAATCGCGCGGCGCTCCACCTGGGTGGAACCGCAGGGCACGCAGATGATGATCCTCGGGCTCGGCTTGAAGGTCTTCGAGTCGTGGACCATCTTGATGAACTGCTTGAGCATCTGCTCGGTCACCGTGAAGTCGGCGATGACGCCGTCCTTCATCGGCCGGATGGCCTCGATGTTGCCGGGCACCTTGCCCAGCATGGCCTTGGCCTCGCGGCCAACGGCTTGGATGGTTTTCTTGCCGTTGGGGCCGCCTTCGTGGCGGATGGAAACGACCGAGGGCTCGTCGAGGACGATGCCCTTGCCACGCACGTAGATCAGGGTGTTGGCGGTGCCGAGGTCGATGGCGAGGTCGGTCGAGAAATAGCGGCGCAGGGAGGCGAACATGGGTGGGCGCGGAAGGAGCCTCGCCGGCGGGGCGCGGCTCTGAAAATGGGGGGTGCTTAAAGCAGCAAGGCCGCCCGGACCGCGACGAAATCTGTCGCTGAGAGGGCAGCCCCGAAGGCCATGAAGATGGACGGCGATAATAACCGAACCCCTTCGTTTTGAGCCCGCCAATACTGGGTTTCTGGCTCAATCCTTACTTCTGAAAACGACTCATGAGCCTCACTCCCGATGACGTGAGCCGCATCGCCAATTTGGCCCGGCTGGAACTGCAACCGGCTGAATCTGCGGCGCTGCTGGGCAACCTGAACGACTTCTTCAAGATCGTGGACCAGATGAGTGCGGTGGATACCGCCGGCGTCGAGCCGCTGTACACGCCGCTGTCGGCCATCCAGCAGGTGCAGTTGCGCCTGCGTGACGACGCCGTCACCGAGACCAACCAGCGCGAGCTGAACCAGCGCAGCGCCCCGGCCGTCGAGGACGGCCTCTTCCTCGTTCCCAAGGTCATCGAATGAAGCCCGTTCACGACATGGGCGTGGCCGAGCTGGCTGCCGCCCTGAAAAGCCGTGCCCTGTCCAGCCGCGAGGCGACGCAAAGCCTGCTGGAGCGCATTGCCGCCCACGCCAGCCTGGGCGCCTTCCTGCATGTGGACGCCGACGGCGCGCTGGCCCGTGCGGCTGCCGCTGACGCGGTGCTGGCGTCCGGCAATGCCGCTGCGCTGACCGGCGTGCCGATTGCGCACAAGGACATCTACGTCACGGCCGACATGCCGACGACGRCCGGCTCCAAGATCCTGGCCGGCTACCGCAGCCCGTTTGACGCGACCGTTGTCGCCAAGCTGAACGCGGCCGGCACGGTTTCATTAGGCAAGCTGAACTGCGACGAGTTCGCGATGGGTTCGGCCAACGAGAACAGCGCCTACGGTCCGGCGCACAACCCCTGGGATGTCAGTCGCGTGCCCGGCGGCTCGTCCGGCGGCTCGGCCGTCGCCGTGGCCGCCCGCCTCGTGCCCGGCACGACCGGCACCGACACCGGCGGCTCCATCCGCCAGCCGGCCAGCTTCACGGGCATCACCGGCATCAAGCCGACGTATGGCGTGTGCAGCCGCTACGGCATGATCGCCTTCGCCTCCAGCCTGGACCAGGCCGGCCCCATGGCCCGCTCGGCGCAGGACTGCGCGCTGCTGCTGTCGGCCATGAGCGGCTTCGACGAGCGAGACGCGACCAGCGTGCAGCAACCGCCGCAGGACTTTCATGCGCAGATGCTGGCGGCCCGCGAGGGCGCTTCTGCCGGCAAACCACTGAAGGGCCTGCGCATTGGCCTGCCCAAGGAGTTCTTCCCGGCGGGCCTGTCGGCGGACGTGAACGCCGCAGTGCGCGCGGGTCTGGCCGAGCTGGAAAAGCTGGGCGCCACGCTGGTGGACGTCAGCCTGCCGCGCACCGAACTGGCCATTCCCGTCTACTACATCATTGCGCCGGCCGAGGCGAGTTCCAACCTGAGTCGCTTCGATGGCGTCAAATTCGGCCATCGTGCGGCCAAGTACGACGATCTGCTCGATATGTACAAGAAGACGCGCGCCGAGGGTTTCGGCCCAGAGGTCAAGCGCCGCATCATGATTGGCAGCTACGTGCTGTCACACGGCTACTACGACGCCTACTACCTGCAGGCTCAGAAGCTGCGCCGCATGATCGCTGACGACTTCCAGCAGTGCTTCGCCCAGTGCGACGTCATCGCCGGCCCGGTGGCGCCCACCGTCGCCTGGAAGCATGGCGAGGGCAAGGACAACCCGACCCAGGCCTACCTCGCCGACATCTTCACGCTGCCCGGCTCGCTTGCTGGCCTGCCCGGCATGAGCGTGCCGGTGGGCTTGGGCGACGGCGGCATGCCCGTCGGCCTGCAGTTGATCGGTAACTACTTCAAGGAAGGGCAATTGCTGCACGCCGCTCATGCCCTCCAGCAGGCCACCGACTGGCATCTGGCCGCGCCCGCAGGATTCTGAATATGCCAACTTCCAAGCTCATCCGCGGTTATGAGGTCGTCATCGGCCTCGAAAACCACGTCCAGCTCTCCACGCAGAGCAAGATCTTCAGCGGCAGCTCGACCGCCTTCGGCGCCGCGCCCAACACGCAAGCCTCGCCGGTGGACCTGGCCCTGCCCGGCACGCTGCCGGTGCTGAACCGTGCCGCCGTCGAACGCGCCATCCGCTTCGGCCTGGCGGTCGGCGCCAAGGTGGCGCCGCTGTCCATCTTCGCGCGCAAGAACTACTTCTACCCGGACCTGCCCAAGGGCTACCAGATCAGCCAGTTCGAGATCCCGGTGGTGCAGGGTGGCTCGGTCGAATTCTTCGTCGGCGACGTCAAGCACAAGGTCAACCTGACCCGCGCCCACCTCGAAGAAGACGCGGGCAAGAGCCTGCATGAGGACTATCACGGCCAGTCCGGCATCGACCTGAACCGCGCCGGCACGCCGCTGCTGGAGATCGTCTCCGAGCCCGACATGCGCTCGGGTGCGGAGGCGGTCGAGTACGCCAAGACGCTGCATGCGCTGGTGATGTGGCTGGGCATCTGCGACGGCAACATGCAGGAAGGGTCCTTCCGCTGCGACRTCAACGTGTCGGTGCGCAAACCCGGCGAGCCCTACGGCACGCGCCGCGAGATCAAAAACCTCAACAGCTTCCGCTTCCTCGTCGACGCGGTGAACTACGAGGTCAACTGGCAGATCGACGAGCTGGAGGACGGCCGCCGAATCAGCCAAGCGACGATCCTTTACAACCCGGACACGGGTGAGACCCGCGCGATGCGCAGCAAGGAAGACTCGGCGGACTACCGCTACTTCCCCGACCCCGACCTGCCGCCGCTGGTCATTGCGCCGGAGTGGGTGGAGCGTGTGAAGGGTGAGATGCCCGAGCTGCCGCGCGTGATGGCGGCGCGCTTCGAGAGCGTCGATGGCCTGCCCGCCTATGACGCGACGATGATGACGCAGAGCCTGGCGACGGCGCGCTACTACGAGGCCGCGAAGGCCGCGGGTGCGGTTCCGAAGCTGGTTGCAAACTGGGTTATGGGCGAGGTGTCGCGCCGGCTGAATTCGGAAGACCGCGAGATTGATGCCGCGCCAGTCGGCCCGGAGTTGCTGGCCAAGTTGATCGTGCGCATTACCGACGGCACGATCTCCAACAACTCTGCCAAGCAAGTTTTCGAAGCCTTGTGGAGCGGCGAGGGCAAGGATGTCGATGCAGTCATCGACGCCAAGGACCTCAGGACGTCGAATGACACCGGCGCCATCGAGGCCATCCTCGACGAGGTGCTGGCCGCCAACCAGAAGTCGGTCGACGAGTTTCGGGCCGGCAAGGACAAGGCTTTCAACGCGCTGGTCGGCCAGGCGATGAAGGCGACCAAGGGCAAGGCCAACCCCGCCCTGGTCAATGAACTGCTGAAGAAGAAGCTCGGTTAGCCCAGGGTTTGCCCGAAGCTGAACTCAGCGCTTGGGCGTCGGCGGCGGTGCCGTCGGCGGCAGCTCGCCAAGCGGTGGCAGCGAGCCCGGCGTGGCGCCGGCCCAGAGTTTCTTCAGCCGGGCGAGCTCGGCGTCGAAGGTCTTGTTGATGCGCACGAGTTCGGCCTTCTGGTTCTCGATGAGAACCTGCTGGGCCTCGATGCTCGCGTCATTGGCGTCCAGCATCTGCTTGAGCTTGGCCGGCAGTGGGCGGCCCTTGTAGAACTCGGCCTCGTCGAGCAGGGGCTTGCGCTCGATGTTCAGGTCCTTGATGCGGCGCTCGGACATGCGCATGGCCTTGTTGGAGTCGTCCAGCGCGGCGTTGCGGGCGCGCTGGTGGGCGGCCTCGGTGGGATAGCGCAGCATCAGCGTGCGGTCGCGGCGGATGGCGYCCAACTGGGCAATGCGTTCCGCCGCGGCGCGGCGGTCCGCGGCCTCCTTGGCGGTGCGCTCCTCGGGGCTGAGGAAGGGCGGCAGCGTCGCGCGCTGCGAGCCGTCGGGGTTGAGCACGCGCTGTTCGCGCGTCGTGCACTCGGGGATGGGGCGGTCGCCGGTCAGCTTGCGGCCATCGGCCGTCGTGCAGGTGTAGATGCCCTTGGCGGGCGTGACGTCTTGCGCCAGCGCGGTGCTGGCGACGAACAGGCCGGCAAGAACGGGCAGGGCGGGCAGGACGCGCATCAGACCCCGTAACGCTCTCGGTAGGCCAGCACGGCCGGGCGGTGGGCGGCCAGCTCCGGCGCGCCTTCAAGAAAGGCCAGCAGGTCGGCAAGACCCGCCACGGCGACGACCGGCAGGCCGTAGCGCTGCTGAACCTGTTGCACGGCAGACTGCGGGCTGTCGACGCCGCCTTCGGCCGCCTTCTCCTGGCGGTCCAGCGCGATGCTCACACCACAGGGTGTGGCACCGGCGGCCTCGATCATCTGGATGGATTCGCGCACCGAGGTGCCGGCGGAGATGACGTCGTCGATGATCAGCACGCGGCCCTGGACCGGCGCGCCGACGAGGGTGCCACCCTCGCCATGGTCCTTGGC
>NZ_JBFUMO010000037.1:0-22387 GCF_054049355.1 Roseateles sp. P5_E11
GCCTCGGCCTGGCCCAGCTCGCGCCGCCGGCCACCCGCCTGGTCTTCGTCACGGCGCATGCCGAGCACGCGCTGGCTGCCTTCGAGCGCGCGGCGGTGGATTACCTGCACAAGCCCGTCACGCCCGCCCGGCTGGCGGCCACGGTACAGCGGCTGCAGGCGGCTCAACCCCAGCGGTCGGATCTGCGCTTCCTGCAGGCCTGGACCGGCAACACGATGAAGCTGCTGGACGTGGACCACCTCGCCGCGCTGCGCTCGGAGCTGCGCCACACGCGGGCGCTGAGCCAGGGCGGTGAACAGCTGCTGCTGCGCACCTCGCTGGGCGAGCTGCAAAAGGAGCTGGACCCGCAACTTTTCTGGCAGATCCACCGCGGTTCGGTGGTCAACGCGCGGGCCATCGAGCGCATCGAGCGGCGCGACGACGGCGAGCTGTGGGTGCACCTGCGCGGGCTGGCCCAGGCGCTGCCTGTGAGCCGTGCGCACCGGGGGCGGTTCAAGGGCATGTAGCTGGGGAGGGTCTCAAGCAAGAGGCCCACGGATAATCCCGGGCTAGCCTGCTTCCAGAACTCCATGTCCGAAACCACCGCCAGCCGCATCGAGACGGAAGTCCGCCGCCGCCGCACCTTCGCCATCATCAGCCACCCCGACGCCGGCAAGACCACGCTGACGGAGAAGCTGCTGCTGTTCTCCGGCGCCATCCAGATCGCCGGCTCGGTGAAGGCGCGCAAGGCCACCCGGCATGCGACGTCGGACTGGATGGAGATCGAAAAGCAGCGCGGCATCTCGGTGGCGTCGTCCGTCATGCAGATGGAGTACCGCGACTGCGTCATCAACCTGCTGGACACCCCGGGCCACCAGGACTTTTCTGAAGACACCTACCGCGTGCTGACCGCCGTGGACGCGGCGCTGATGGTCATCGACGCGGCCAACGGTGTGGAGCCGCAGACCCGCCGCCTGCTGCAGGTCTGCCGCGCCCGCAACACGCCCATCCTGACCTTCGTCAACAAGATGGACCGCGAGGTGAAAGACCCGCTGGCGCTGATGGACGAGATCGAGGCCGAGCTGGGCATGACGGTCGTGCCGTTCACGTGGCCGGTCGGCATGGGCAAGCAATTCCACGGCGTGATGGACCTGCGCCAGCAACGCATGCGCGTGTTCGCTCCCGGCGAGGACCGCGCCGCCGGCACCGAGGAAGTGCTGGAAGGCCTGGACAACCCCGCCTATGCCGAGCGCTTCGGCATGCAGTACGACCAGGCCAAAGGCGAGATCGAACTGGTGCGCGAGGCGGCCCCTGCGTTCAACCGCGAGGAGTTCCTGACCGGCAAGCAGACGCCGATGTTCTTCGGCTCGGCCGTCAACAACTTCGGCGTGCAGGAGGTGCTGGACGCCCTCGTTGAGCTGGCCCCCGCACCCGATTCGCGCGTGGCCATGCAGCGTACCGTGCAGCCCGAGGAACCTAAGTTCACGGGCGTCGTGTTCAAGATCCAGGCCAATATGGACCCGGCCCACCGCGACCGCATCGCCTTCCTGCGCGTGGCCTCGGGTCACTTCGAGCGCGGCATGCGGCTCAAGGTCGTGCGCTCGGGCAAGGAGCTGCGGCCCAACACCGTCGTGTCGTTCCTGAGCCAGCGCCGCGAGTTGCTCGACGAGGCCTTTGCGGGCGACATCATCGGCATCCCCAACCACGGCGTGCTGCAGCTGGGCGACACCATCACCGAAGGCGAGGCGCTGCAATACACCGGCCTGCCCTTCTTCGCGCCGGAAATGTTCCGCGCCGTCGAAGTGGCTGACCCATTGAAGACCAAGCAGTTGCGTGCCGGCCTGACGCAGCTTGGCGAAGAAGGCGCCATCCAGGTGTTTCGCCCCATTGCCGGCAGCGTGCTGTTGCTCGGCGCCGTCGGCCAGCTGCAGTTCGAAGTCGTCGCGCACCGGCTGGAGCATGAATACGGCTGCAAGGCCCGCATCATGCCGAGCCGCTTCCAGGTGGCACGCTGGGTGACCTGCGACGACCCGGCGGAGCTGAAGCGCTTCATCGACGCCAACGATCACCGCATGGCCTATGACGCGGTCGACGCGCCCACGGTGCTGGTGGAGTACGCGCCCGAGCTGCGCGCCATCGAGAGCAACTGGCCCAAGATCAAGTTCCACGCACTGCGCGAGCACGCGGGGCTGGTGTTCCAGCAAAGGCTGGACGGCTGATCTCCCGACCGGACCCGCTCTGAAACTTGGTTAGAGTTCGGCGGCCAACGCAGAGTGGCGTTCGACAACAGGTTCAGGGAGTGAAACAAATGCGATTTGACGTCTCTGCCGGCCAAAAGCGGCCGAAATGCAGCCTGATGCAGAGCGGAGCAGCCGCCCTCGGCCTGACCGTGCTGCTGGCGGCCTGCGGCGGCGGCGGGGGTGGCGACAGCGCGCCGCCACCGACACAAGCCCCTGCCGCCATCGCGGCGCAGGACGATGCACTGGCCGTCGGCTGGTCCAACGGCGCGGCACAGGCCGCCACTGTCGACGTACTGGCCAATGACGCAGCCCCGGCCGACGCCGTCGTCACGGTGACCACGGCCCCCAAGCATGGCAAGGCGGTCGTCGCCAGTGGCAAGGTGCAATACACCCCCGATGACGGCTATGTCGGCGCCGACAGCTTCGACTACCGCGTCGATGCGGGCGCACGCACAGGCGGCGCCTCCGCCCGGCTGACGGTCGAGGCCAGCTTCACGCTCAGCGGCGTCGTGGCCCCGCAGCTCGCGGCCGGCTACACGGTCAGCGCGCAGGCCGGCGCGGCATCGGCCGTGCAAGTCCAGCCGTCCGCTGACCGCTACAGCGTCACGCTCAAGGTCAGCGACCTCGCCGGCCTGGTGTCGGTGACGGCCACCGGCGCGGGTGAGCAGAAACACGTGGTCATCAAGAGCCTGGTGGGCGAAGTCGCCGCCCTCGCCAAGCTGGGTGGCACGATCGACGAACAACGCCGGCCGGCCCTGCGCCTGGACGTCTTCAGCGTCGCGCGCACCGGGCTGCTACAGCGCGCGGGTGCGCAGCCGACGACCGACGCCGGACTGCTCGACGCCCAGAAGCGCATCAGCGATTTCGATGTGCTCGGCATGATCGGCGGTCTGCGCAATGCAATCGCCGATCGCGCCATGCTACCAACCCAGTTTGCGACGCTCGCCGACATCGCCACCGACCCCCAGGCCCTGGCCACGGCCGTCCAGGCGGCAAAAAGCAAGGACACCACGCCGCGTGATTGGAGCTATGAAACCAGCCTCAAGACCCAGCCGGCGCCGGGCGCGCTGATCGGCGTGCAGGGCGGCATGTTCGCCTTCATCGATGCGTACAAGCCGTCCTCGTTCGAGGTAAGCCTGGGTTGGATTCGGCCCAACGCGAGCAACCATTTCGACCTTCGTGCCGACGGCACGGTGGGCGGGTCACCGGGTTCCGATCCCATCGGGACCTGGGCGCGCGATGGCAGCACGGTCTCCATCAAGGTGAATCCGGACGCGGGTCTGACCTTCGGCTACTACCAATACGGCTTTGGCTGGGCCACGCGCTATGTGAAGCAGTATCGGCTCGAGGAATTGCCGCGCGCAGGCACCGGCGGGCAGCCACTGTTCAATCTGACGGTCTTTTTCACGAGCACCAAGTGCTCGACCATGCAGCACACGTGTTTTGACGACAGCGGCAGCAGTTTGGTCGCGCTAGTCGCCGGCTTCGATCTGGCGCGCGACGTGCTGCCGTTCCTTCCGGCGCATTTCGGGTCAGGGGGGCGCCTCTTCGGCGTCGGGCCGCAGATGTCGCCGGAGGCATGGTCCGGCCGTTGCCTGACCTGCCTCGGCGATGGCATCACGGTGACGGGCAGCCCGTCGGTGCTCGGTCTGGCCGGTGAGATCACCGAAGACGGCCGATGGAAGCTCAGCGGTACCAACGTCGCCACGCGCTTCACGCGCCTGCTTCGCTGGGGCAACGGCATCGAGACCTGGTTCGCCGAGTACGAGGCCAATGGCAAGGTCATCGGGTCGGAGTTGATTGAGGCCACCGGGACCGGCACGGCCCCGACCATCGTCGCCACCGATCAGAAGCTGCGACGTTGGCTAGACATGCCGGCTGGCGCCGCCTTTCCGTTCGACTGGAGGCCGGAATCCGATTCCGCCCCGTTTGGTGTTGGCGGCAACGTGATGGACGTGAAAACATCTGGCGCCCCGGCGCCGACGGAGTGGGGTTACAGCGGCACGTGGGGTTGGTCGGATGACGGTACCGCCCTGCTGCACAGTTCGGGCCGGATAAAGCTCAAGCTGCTCTCGAAGACCCGGGACGGGTATATCGCGACCTACCTGCAGGACGAGTACCCAGGCGAGTTGCGCGTGCTGACCAACGTCGGCCCCGCGCGCTGACGATGGCCGGCAGTGACGTACGACAAGGATCAGGAATAGACCACATGCAGATTGACGCGATCAGCCGCTGCGCGGGATGGCGCCAGACCGTGGCGAGTGCGACTTGGTTGGGCCTGGCGCTCATCATGACGGCCTGTGGCGGAGGCGGCTCTGCAGGCTCGCCGCCTCAGCCCTCGCCGTCCGCCACGGTGCAGGCCGTCGACGACCCCTACACCCTGCCGGCCGGAGTGCCCGCCGATCTGACGGTGCTGGCCAATGATTCGATCACGGGTGGTACCGCGACGGTGAGCGTTGCCACCAATCCCGCGCATGGCAAGGTGACGGTGCAAGGCACCACGCTGCGCTACACGCCCGATGACGGCTTCTATGGCACGGACCAGTTCACCTACCGGGCGGACGTGGGCCCGGCCACCAGCACCGCTACGGTCAAGCTGACGGTCGAGACGGAGCTGGAGTTGAGTGGCAGCCTAAAGCCCGTGCCGACGACGCCGACGGACGTTACCGCCCAGGTTGGCGATGGCCAGTTCAAGGCCAGCGCCGACGCCAACGGCACCTATGTCGTCAAGATCAAGAGCTCACGCGTCAACGCCTTCATCACCCTGACCAGCCAGAGCACGGGTGCACAGGCCCGCGTTGCCCTGGCCAGCGCAGTCGGTGACTTCGGCACCTTGCTCGCCCGGCGCAGCGCTCACATCGACGAAACGCAATGGCCCAGCCTGCGGCTCGATGCGCTGACCACGGGCCGGTACGGCCTGCTGCTGCAGATGGGCATGCCCACGAGCAGCGCCGGCCTGCGCGCGAGCCTGCGGGGCCAGGACCCAACGGACTTGTTCAACCTCGTCATGCTCATTCGACACATCGTCGAGGAGAACGGCGACTTGCCCGGGGGAGCGGCGACGACCCTGGATCTCATGCGCAGCACGACAGCCCTGGCCAGCGCGAAGTACCTGTCGACCTCCGGCTCGCAGATCTTCCTTGCCCCCACCGTCGAGGCCTTCGCCGCGGCACAGCCGCCCACCGTAGGGCCGCAGGGCATGCGGCTGGTGGTCGACGCGCTGACGCTGGACCTGACGGCCGACGGCAAGGGAACCGTCCAATCCTTCAGATACGGCGACACGCCAACGGCGGTGCCGGCGCACTGGACGCAAGACGGAGACGTCCTGCGCATCACGCTCGACGGCCAGCGCCCACCACCGGGCGGTTCGACGTGGCACAAGGAATACCGGGTGCGCCAGATCCGCGGTGCCGACGACCAGCCCAGCGCGCTGTTGATGATGGACATCGACAATGATCCCAACTGCAGCGTGTTCGGGCCCGCCTGCGTACCGCGCCCTACAGGTTGGTCCCCGGTCACGAGCTTCGACCTTGAGAGGGACCGGCTACCGCTGCGGGCGGAGGATTTTGCTGCCTCGCAACGCTGGGCCGGGCTGCTCGCCGAAGGCGAGGTGACCTTCGGCGCCGCGCTGGACGTGCCGGGTTTCTCGGTGCAGTTGGTCGACGGACAACTGCTGCTGCGAGCAGGCACGCTGACCCGCCGCTACACCCGCCTGCGCCAGGATGCTGACGGGTTGGAGTACTGGCGACTGGAGGTGGAACAGAACGGCCAGCGCGTGGGCGCCTCGGTCAACCCGGTCGTGAAGAGCGGCAGTGTGGCACTGAGCGCCGCCCAAGCCACGCGTCGCTGGTTCGTCACCTCGGCCCAGCAGCGCGATCCTGTGCACTGGCTGGGGCAGGAACAATGGTGGCAGGCCGATGGCAAGGTCAGTTGGATCGGTCACTACAACGGCCAACCCTATGCGTCCGCGAACTGGGCCCTGTCGAGCGACGGCCGCGAGATCACGATGCTTTCAAGCGATGGCTATATCTATCGCTACCGGCCGGTCGCCGCTGTACCTGGAGGCTATCTGGCGCTTTACTCGTCCAGCGCCTCTGGCAACGGGACGATGTCCCTGGTCCGCCTGAGCGACCTCGGACCGATCAACTGAAAATTACAAAGGATTCAAGAGGATGAATCGCATGCAAATCCATGTCCGAACGCGCTGGCTCGCATCGCTCGCTGCAGCCCTGTGCCTGGCGGCCTGCGGCGGTGGTGGCGGTAGTTCGCCGCCGCCAACGGTGACGGCACAGGACGACCAATACACCATCCCGGGAGGGGCAGCCGCAACGCTTGCGGTGAGCGGCAACGACACCGCCACGGGCGGCACACCCACGCTGAGCGTGRCCACGGCCCCGGCCCACGGCAAGGTCGTCGTCCAGGGCACCAGCCTGCAGTACACGCCAGACGCCGGCTTCTTTGGCGCCGACCAGTTCACCTACCGTGCCGACGTGGGCGCGGCCACCGGCACCGCCACTGTCAAGCTGACCGTCGAGGCGCAGCTCGAACTGACCGGCACCGTACCGGGCATCAACTCGCTGACCGAAGTGACGGCGCAGGTGGGCGAGAGCCAGATCAAGGTCAACGCCGACAGCACCGGCGCCTACAAGCTGAGCTTCAAGGCAGACAATCCAAATGCCTTCATCACGCTGACCGCCAAGGAGTCCGGCGCGCGCGCAGCGTTGACGCGGATCAGCTTGGTGGGACAAGCGACAAGCCTTATCTCCCAGGTGGGACCGCGGGTCAGCGACAAGCAATGGCCGGCGCTCACGCTCGACGCCCTGAGCACGGCGCGATATGGCCTGCTCAAGCAGCGTGGCCTGCAGCAGCCCACCACGACGGACGACCTGCGCAAGGTCGTGGCAGCCCAGGATCCCACGGACCTTGCGGACATCGCCACGTTGCTGCGTCTGGCGTATGAGAAAGCCCCTCCCATGCCCTTTGGCATCGCCACGGCGGCCGAACTCGCCGCCGACGGGCCGGCCCTGGGCAGGATCAGCACGGAGTCGCTCGGCCTGGCCTTCATCGAGCCCACATTCGTGGCGCAGTCGCTTGAGCAATCCACCGACGCTGAGCCTCCGGTCGTATCGGCGCAAGGCACCCGGCTGGTGACGATGTATCAAGGCAGCAACCCGCTGCTGATGCCCACGGGGTCGCTGTTCGACCTGCGCCCGGATGGCAGCGCCGCAGGCATCCTCTGGACGACGTTCACGGACACAGCCATCAGCGCCAGCTGGGCCATGAGCGGCAGCATCCTGACGATCACCCTGCCCAGCCCACTGGCCATGGATAGCAAATTCCGGGCGCATGCGCTGCAATTGCGGCAGTTCCGCAGCGTGGGCACCCAGCCCAGCGGAATGTTGATGGGGCGCTGGCTGGTCGACTGCCAGATGACGCCGACCCAGCCGGCCAGCAACTGCTCGACGCCGACCTATACCCCCTGGGTCCCGATGGTCAGCCGGGACGTCGACCGCGATCGCCAAGACCTGCGCCTGGCGGATTTCACGGTGGGCACGGTTTGGGCCGGCCTGACCCTGGAGACGGTGCCGGGGAATGCAAGCTGCGTGTGCTTTGTCAAAGCGGTTACTTTCGACGGCACGCCCAACGTGCCCGGGTTCACCGGTCAGTTCATCAATGGGCGCTGGCAGCTCGCGGGAGCACAGGTCACCCTGCGCTACACGCGCCTGGGCGCCGGACCGGAAGAGGGCATGGAGTACTGGCTGGCCGAAGTGCTGGAGACCGGCGTGACGGCCCGCGCAAGGCTGATGCTGGTCGTCAAGGGCGGTGCGGTGCCGATTTTCGATGCCGCCTCTGCAGCACGCCGGTGGATCAGCCCCCAGCAGGACGCCAACGCCAGCGCCGACCCGACCGGCCTGCGCAACACCAGGTACCCGACGATCCTGCACAAGGATGGCCGCATGGCCAACGACTGGGGCAATGGCGAAGTGGATGCCGGCGCTCGGTGGTCCCTGTCCAGCGACCGCCGCACCATCATGCAAACCCGCACCAGCGACGGTGCGCAGTTCGTGCTGTACACCCCGATCCGGGCGGTACAGGGTGGCTACATCGCCATGACCGACGGCAATGGGATGGTGCGGATACACGACGCCGGACCGGCCGACTGAGGCGGCTGCCTGGCCCCGACCGGCGGGTGGGCATCTAACATCTCTTGATGCCCACCAACCTCGCCAGACCCTGCCCTTCCTGCCGCACGGCGATGCAGGTGCATACGCTGCCCGCCGTCTACAACGGCGAGGTGGAGATTGACTTCTGCTTCGACTGCCACGGCATCTGGTTCGACCAGCTGGAGAACCTACGGCTGGCGCCCGAGGCGGTCGCGACAGTGTTCAAGGAAATGCACCGGCGTCGCGACGCGCCCCTCGTGCCGCTGGCACAGCAGTTGAGTTGCCCGCAATGCCGCATGCGGCTCCAGCAGGGCTTCGACGTCGTGCGCAGCGGCCGCTTCATCACCCACCGCTGCGAGAACCGGCACGGGCGCTTCAGCAGCTTCTCGTCCTTCATGATCGAGAAGGGCTTCGTGCGCCAGCTCACCAAGCCCGAGATCGCCGACATCGCCAGAAAGGTCGGCGTCATCAATTGCAGCAACTGCGGCGCGCCGGTGGACCTGCGCAAGGAAGACAGTTGTTCGCACTGCCGCTCGGCGCTGTCGCTGCTGGACCCGGAGGCCGTGGAGAAGGCGTTGCAGAACTACGCCAAGGCGCCATCCGCTCATGCTGCGCCCGCAACCGCTGTGGCAGACGCCCTTGTCGCGATGGCGCGCGAGCGCTCGCGCACGGAGCGCCTCGACGTCTGGCCGTCTGACACCAGGCTCACCGGCGCAGGCTTGGCGGTGGACCTGTTCGCCGTGGGCCTCACCCTCGTCAGCAGCTTGTGGGATGACTGATGCCCGGCGACTTCGACAAAGGCCTGGCCCTGCACCAGCAAGGCCGGCTCACCGAGGCCGAACTGCTGTACCGCCGCGTGCTGCGCACGGCACCGAGGCATTTCGACGCGCTGCACTTGCTGGGCGTCATCTGCGGCCAGACCGACCGCTTCGACGAGGCGCTGGACCTGCTGCACCGCGCCCTGGCCCAGCGCCCCGCCAGCGCGCCGGCGCTGAACAACCTGGGCAACACCCTGGGCAGCCTGGGCCGCCACCAGGAGGCCGTGCAGGCCTTCGAGCGCGCACTGGCGGTGCGTCCTGAAGACGCCAAGGCGCTGCGCAACCGCGGCACCAGCCTGCGCGCGCTGGAGCGGCCCGTCGACGCGCTGGCCAGCTTCGACGCCGCCCTGGCCCTGCAGCCCAGCTACCCTGAGGCGCTGATCGGCCGCGCCGAATGCCTGTTGACCCTGCACCGCCGCTCGCAAGCCATCGAAGCCTTCCAGCAGGCCCTGCCCCTGGGCAAGGACGCCGACCAGATCCGCTATGCCCTGGCCGCTCTCGGCATCGAACCCGCGCCGCCCACGGCGCCCGCCGGCTATGTCGAGGCCTTGTTCGACATGTATGCCCACAACTTCGACGACCACCTCGTCAAGACCCTCGGCTACCGCACACCCGAGTTGCTGGTCGCGGAACTGCAGCGCGCCGATCCACCCAGCGGTGGCGAGGTCATCGACCTCGGCTGCGGCACCGGCCTGTGTGGGCCGCTGCTGCGCCCGGTGAGCCGAAGGCTGACCGGCGTGGACCTGTCCGGCCTGATGCTGGCCAAGGCGCGCGAGCTGGGCCTGTATGACGAACTGGTGCAGGGCGACATCGTCGCGGCGCTGCAGGGGCCGCCGCAGCGCTTCGACATCGCCATTGCCGCCGACGTGTTCGTCTACATCGGCGACCTGGAAGCCGTGTTCACCGCCACCGCGGCCGCGCTGCGCCCGGGCGGGTTGTTCGCCTTTTCGGTCGAGGCTTGCGAAAGCGGTGACTTCGCCCTCGGCGCCAGGCGGCGCTACGCCCATTCGCTGCCCTATCTGCAGCGCCTGGCTGCCGCCCATGGCTTCACCGTCGAATCATCGACACGTTGCGCCATCCGCAAGGAAAGCGACGAAGCCGTCGATGGGCTGCTGGTCGTGATGCGCCGCTGAACCCGGCTCAGCGCAGCTTCTTGGCGTAGTTGTCGCGCACGTGCTGGCTGATGTAGGTCGACAGCCCGCGGCCGGCAAGGGCCAGCCGCTTCATGTCCGACACGACCTCGCGCCCCGGGTGCTCCACGTCGTAGACATAGATCGAGCCGTTGGTGAACTGCACGGCAATGCCCGCCGGGCCAGTGGCAAAGGCCACCACGCCCGAGTCACCCTCGCGGTTGGCATAGCGCTGCATCTTCACGGTGGAGGACTGGCAAGCAGCGTGCCGGCGGGGCATGCCATTCATGGGCTGCGAGGCGAGCGGGGCGCTGCGATGATGTGCTTTTCCTTCCAGCCCCACAGAGCCGATGAGCAAGCGCCTTGTCCCCCTTGTTGCGGCCCTGAGCTGCACCCTCGCCCAGGCCGCCCCAGAACTCGAAACCGTCGTCGAAGGCCTCAAGACCCCCTGGGCGGTCGCCTTCCTGCCCGGCGGCCAGCTCCTGATCACCGAGCGTGACGGTGCGATTCGAACGGCCCAACCCGGCGGCAAGCCCAGCGCTCCCATCGCGGGCGTGCCGGCTGTGGACGCCGTCGGCCAGGGCGGCCTGCTGGACGTGCAGCTGGACAGCGACTTCGCCCGCAACCGCACGATCTACTTCTGCTACGCCGAACCCGGCGCCGACAGGAAGACCAACAGCACGGCCCTGGCGCGCGCGCGCCTCAGCGAAGACGCCAAGCGCCTCACCGACGTCAAGGTCATCTTCAGCCAGAAGCCCAAGGTCGAGAGCAAGCACCACTTCGGCTGCCGCATCGCCGAGGCGCCGGACGGCAAGCTCTTCCTGAGCCTGGGCGAGCGCTTCAGCCAGATGCAGAGCGCGCAGACGCTGGACAACCACCTCGGCAAGATCGTGCGCGTCGGCAAGGACGGCAGCGTGCCGGCCGACAACCCCTTCGTGAACACGCCCGGCGCCCAGCCGGAGATCTGGAGCTATGGCCACCGCAACTCGCAGGGCCTGACGCTGGACGCGCAAGGCCGGCTGTGGGAACACGAGCATGGCCCGCAAGGAGGCGACGAGCTCAACCTCATCACGCCCAAGCTCAACTACGGCTGGCCCGTCATCACCTACGGCGAGAACTACGGCGGCGGCAAGATCGGCGACGGCATCGCCGCCAAGGCCGGCATGGAGCAGCCCATCGTGAAGTGGGTGCCGTCCATCGCGCCCGCCGGCCTCGTGCGGCTCAAGAGCGCCAAGTACGGCCCGGCCTGGCAGAACAGCTTCTTCATCGGCTCGCTGAAGTTCGGCCACCTGGAACGCGTGAAGCTCGATGCCGACAACCGCCCGGCCGAGCAGGAGCGTCTCTTCCCCGACGCCGGCCGCATGCGCGACGTGCGCGAGGGGCCGGACGGGCTGCTCTATCYCGTACTGGAAGCGCATGGCCGCATCGTGCGCGTGAAGCCCTGAGCCAAGCCCGCAACCAGGCCATGACGCTGCGGCCAAGGCCTCGCACACCCTAGGTCGAACACGACGGCACTTCTGCGAGCATGCGGCCCTGAACCCAGGGAGGGCTCATGCCGCCGAATGCTCCGTTCGCACGTTCGATCCGCGCCGCACTGCTGGCGCTCGCCGCCATCTCGGCCCAGGCCGCCCCGCTCACCACCGCCGAGCTGCCCGCCACCGCGCGCGACTGGCTGCCCTGGGCCCAGCAAGGCCAGCCGCCACTGGGCTGCCCGACACCCATGGATGCCGCCGAGCCGGCCGTCTGCGTATGGCCGGGCCGGCTGCAGCTCGGTGCCGGGCCGCGTGACGCGACCTTCAGGCTGGAGGTGCGGGTCTTCGGCGCTCCGGCGCGCGTGGCCCTGCCCGGCGAGGCCGGCGCGTGGCCGCAAGACGTGAAGGCCGGCGGCAGGGCGCTGGCCGTCGTCGAGGCCGACGAGCACCCCGCCGTCTGGCTGGCGCCGGGCGTGCATGTCGTCGAAGGCCGCATCGCCTGGACGGAGATGCCGCAGAACCTCGYCGTGCCGGCCGGCCTGGCGGCCATCGTCGTGACCAGCGATGGCGCCACGCAGGCCCGCGCGCCGGACGGCGAAGGCCGGCTGTGGCTGCGCGCCGTCGCCAGCCCGGCCGAGGCCAGCGACAGCGTCAGCGTGCAGACCACGCGTCTCGTCGACGACGACCTGCCGCTGACGGTGACGACCGTCTTCGAGCTGCGCGTGGCCGGCCGTGCCCGCGCCGTGGAGCTGCCGCTGGCCCTGCTGCCGGGACTGCGCGCCATGCAGTTGGACAGCCCGTTGCCGGCCCGCCTGGCGGAGGACGGCCGCCTCGTCGTGCAGGCGCGGCCCGGTAACTGGCATGTCGAGTTGCGCGCGCGGCTGAGCGCGCCGGTGCAGGCGCTGACGCTGCCCGGCACGGCAGCGGACGAAGAGGTCTGGGTCGTCAAGGCCCAGCCCGCGCTGCGGCTGATCCGCCCCGAAGGCCCGGCCAGCGTGGACCCGCGCCAGGTCGAGATGCCCGAGGCCTGGCGCGCGTTGCCGGCCTTTCGCTTGAAGCCCGGCGAGACGCTGAAACTGACCGAGCTGCAACGCGGCAATGCCAAGCCCGCGCCCGACACGCTGACGCTGGCGCGCCGGCTGTGGCTGGACTTCGACGGCCACGGCCTGACGGCCAGTGACAGGTTCGAGGGCCAGCTGTCGGCCAGCTCGCGCCTGGCCATGCCCGCGCCCGGCCAGCTCGGCCGCGCGGCGCTGGGCGGGCAGGACCAGCCCATCACCCGCCTGGCCGCCGACGGCCCCGCCGGCTTCGAGGTGCGCCAGCGCAACGCCCGCATCGAGGCCGACAGCCGCTGGCCGCGCAACGGCGCCCTGCCCGCCAGCGGCTGGAGCGCGAGCGTGGACAGCCTGAGCGCCACGCTGCAGCTGCCGCCCGGCTGGCGCCTGCTGCACGCGCAAGGCCCCAGCCGCGCCGACGGTGCCTGGGTGTCGATGTGGACGCTGTGGGATTTCTTCTTCGTGCTGCTGGCGGCGCTGGCCGCCTACCGGCTGCTGGGCTGGCGCACGGGCCTGCTGCTGGGCGCGGCGCTTGCGCTGACCTGGCACACGCCCGGCAGCCCGCCGGCGGCGCTGTGGTTCGGCCTGCTGGCGCTGACGGCGCTGGCGCGCGTGCTGCCGGCGGGGCGGGCGCGGGCCGCGTTCGCGCGTGGCCGATTGGCGGTGGCCGCCATGCTGACGCTGGTGTTGCTGGTGTTCGCGGTGGCCGAGCTGCGCCAGGCAATCTATCCGAGCCTGGAGCACAACGGCATGGCCTGGGGCATGGCCAAGGAGGTGGCAGCACCAAGCGAGGTGCAGATCATCGAGGAGAAGGTGGTGCCGCCGCCCGAATTCCAGGTGGCCGCCCCTGCGCCGCCTGATCGAAGAATGCCCGCTGTCGAACAGCGGCTGGAGTCCGTCGTCGTCTCGGGCAGCAAGGTCCGCAAGGATGCGTACGCCAGCAGCGACCTCAGCCGCGTCGACCCCAGCGCGCGCGTGCAGACCGGCCCTGGCCTGCCGACCTGGAGCTGGCGCGCCCATCGGCTCAGCTGGAGCGGCCCTGTCACGCCCGAGGAGACGCTGAACCTGTGGCTGCTGCCGCCCTGGGCGACGGCGCTGCTCAAGCTCGCCGGCGTGGCGCTGCTCGCGCTGGCGCTGGCCGCCGTGGCGGGCTGGAAGCTGCCGCGCCTGCCGTCCTTGCAGCGGGCCGGCGGTGTGGCGGCCGCAGCCCTGTTGCTGGCGCTGGCGCTAGCGCCCCAACCGAGCGAAGCCCAGGCTTCTACCTCGGCACCGTGGCCCAGCGACGAGCAGCTGCAGGCGCTGCGCGGCAAGCTCGCCGCGCCGCCCGACTGCCTGCCACGCTGCGCCGAGCTGGCGCGCCTGCTCGTCAGTGCATCGGGCTCGGCGGTGCAGCTGCGCGCCGAGATCCACGCGCTGGCGCTGGTGGCCGTGCCGCTGCCCGGCCAGGGCACGGGCTGGCAGCCGGGCAGCGTGCTGCTGGACGGCCAGTCCGCCGCAACGCGACGCGACGACGAGGGCCGCCTGCTGATCGCCGTGCCGGCCGGCGTGCACCAGGTCGTGCTCGCCGCCGATGTCGGCAGCGCCAGYGGCCTGGACATCGCGCTGCCGCTGCCGCCGCGCACGCTGCAGACCGAACTCAAGGGCTGGACGCTGGCGGGCCTGGACCCGAATGGCCAGAGCACGGGCGCGATCACGCTGAGCCGCGAGGCCGTGGCCGGCAGCCGGCGTGCCGAGGACGCCGGCACCCAGCGCGACGCGCTGCCGCCGCTGGTACGCGTGGACCGTCGCCTGGCGCTGGGCCTGCGCTGGCAGGTGCACACGCGCATCGAGCGCCTGGCCGCGAGCCGGGCACCGCTGCGCGTGCGCTGGGCGCTGTTGCCGGGCGAGGCGGTCAGTGACGCACGCGTGACGGTGGACGGCGGCGTGGCCAGCCTGCAGCTCGGCGGCGAGGACACCGTCGAGGTGGCCAGCAGCCTGCCACCGGGCGAGGCGCTGACGCTGGTGGCAGGCAAGGAGCCTCACCAGGTCGAGCGCTGGACGCTGGCCGCATCGGCGCAATGGCATGTGGACGCCAGCGGCCTGCCGGCGACGGCACTGCAGCAGGGCGGCGACTGGCTGCCCGAGTGGCGGCCCTGGCCCGGCGAGACGCTGAAGCTGGCTATCGCCAAGCCCGCCGGCGTGGGCGGCCAGACGTTGACGCTGGACGATGTGCGCACCACCATCAAGCCCGGCGAGCGCAGCAGCGATGTGGAGCTGTCGATGCGCCTGCGCACCAGCCTCGGCGGCACGCACGCGCTGAAGCTGCCGGCCGGCGCCGAACTGCTGGACGTGCAGATCAACGGCCAGAAGCTGGCCCTGCAGCCACGCGACAACGTGCTCAGCCTGCCGCTGACGCCAGGCCCGCAGCTGGTCGACATCCATTGGCGCGAGCCCGCCGGCATGGGGGTGCTGTGGCGCCACGAGGGCCTCGCCCTGGGCCTGCCCGGCGTCAATGACGCGCTGACATTGAACGTGCCAGAGGACCGCATCGTGCTCGCCGTGGGCGGCCCGCTGATCGGGCCGGCCGTGCTGATCTGGGGCGCCCTCGGCGTCGTCCTCGTGCTGGCCTTGCTGGCGCCGCGCGGCCTTCCCGGGCTGAAGGGGCTGATGGGCCGGCCGGCCTGGATCGTGCTGGCGCTGGGCGTGGCGCCGGTGTCGCTGAGCGCGCTGGCCGTACTGGCCGGCTGGTTCGGCGCGCTGGAGGCCCGCCGCCGCTGGGGCCAGGTCGGCCGGCGCGGCATGCGCATCGCCGTGCAGGTCCTGCTCGTGCTGTTGACGCTGGCGGCCGTGGGCGCGCTGCTGGAGGTGCTGCGCACCGGCCTGCTGGGCTACCCGGAGCTGCTCGTCGCCGGGCCGGGGTCGAGCAGCACGCTGCTGAACTGGACGAGCGACCGTTTCACCGAGCACACGGCCGGCGCGTGGGTACTGAGTGCGCCGGTCTGGCTCTACCGCGCGGCCATGCTGGCCTGGGCGCTGTGGCTGGCCGTGTCGCTGCTGCGCTGGGTGGGCTGGGCCTGGGCTGCGTTCAGCGTGGGTGGGGCGTGGCCGGCGAAGGTGGCGAAGGCCGAGGCGAGCGAGGAGAAGGGAGTGAAGGGGAGCGAGTAGGTGGGAAAGGTCGGCTTGCGGCCAGGAGTTGCCGCTCGCGAAGGGCGGCTCTCGGGTAGRCTCTCTGCGCCTGCACGAGGCAGCTTCGGAAGGTGAAAAACATGGATATGGCACTTCGCCGCGCTTTGCATCGTCTGATCACTGCTGCAGTGTTCTTGCTGCCTCCCGTCACGACACGCGCGACGACATTGCCACCGATTCGCCTGTCGCAGCTGTTCCATGACGCCGACATCGTTGCTCTGGTACAGGTGACTTCGGGTGAAACGATGGGCACYGGCGATGAATCTTGCGGCGCAAAGTATCAGGCGCGGGTGATTGAAGCCTTTAAGGGTGCGTCCAAAGGGGCAACGCTTGAGTTCGGCAACTACTTTGGGTACGAGATCGGCAACCGCTACATCATCTTTCTCGTTGGCCCTGGCCGTAGTCACGAGCCGATGATGTCCACCAATTCAATGCACCTCGATGCGCGGGCTGAGTACGAGAAGCGCTGCGGTCCTCTGCTCCGCAGAAACACTGTCATGCACAGTGGAAACGGAGCGTTGCATATCCACTGGGTAACGGACTTTGGGTACAAAGACGGTGTAGCTGTCCCCACTCGGTATGTGGTGCTTCCGGATGGGTTGTCGACGATTCCCACAAAGATCAGCGAGACCAATGAGTTTTCTGAAGAAGTCTGGGTGCGCCTTCCCCAGATGACAGAGATCCTCAAAGGACTTGGTCAATGAGGTCTAGATGCCTACTTATCCGGATTCCCAGAGTCGACGCCTCTCGGCCAGGAGCGGCCATTGGCTAGCGGCAGCTTCGGGTAATCTTTTCCTCACGCTGGTGCGTCCTTGACGCCGCACTTATCAACCGTTGAGCCTCACGCGAATGCCGTCCCCGCTCTTTCAGTTTGAGCTTCGTCCCCTCGATCAAATACAGCCATGGGGCGCACCTGCGGACCCGAACTTGCACTGGTTCGGTCTCACTGACGGCGAATATTGGATTCAGGCTGGTGAACACCGACTGTTCGAGTACGCCAACCCCGCCCAGGCACAGTCCGGCGGATCACGGTTCTGCGACTACCAAGTGGTGCGTCTTTATGAAGATGTGATCGATCTTGCTCCCTACGCGCTGGAGCCCGTCCCGGAGGAACTCCAGCAATACATCGAGATAGATGAATCGAAGCCTTGGAAGCACTTTTGGTTGAAATGGTGCGAGGCCATAGACGAACACGATGTGTCTGAGGAGACTCTGGATCTACTAGACAACGCTGGCTCGTGGATGGGTCGTCGCCAGCTTGATTCGCTCTACCTGACTCCGTCAACCAACGTCATCGTGTGGTCGGACTCAGATTCCGTTCACTTTCAGTGGGACAACCGAGACAAGCTTCTGCACGGCTGTCAGGCTTGGTCGGCGCAGCATGGGAGCTGGCAATTGCCTCGTGCCAACTTCGCGGACGAGGTTCGCAACTTTCATGATCGGCTGATGGAACAAATGGCGCAACGGGTCTCGCAGGTCGCGGCAGGGGCTCTTGCCAAGAGCGTTCGCGTAGATCTTGAGGGGCTACGCCGAGAGCAAGAGGCCCGTTCGCAATCCATTGAGCGCAACTTTGACCAGCCCGCAGCCCCAACTGATTGGCCTGTGGTCCTTGCGGCCATACGGTCGCTCGAAGCCCGCCACGGCTGAACCTTTTCCCAAGCGCCAATTCGGCACGACAGCTTCTCAGCAAGAAGATCGGCAAGGCGAAAGCCGGCAACGGGTCGGGACTTACCTTCCGCTGCCGTCCGGGGCGAGCGACAGCTTTTCGGCAGTTCACTTCGACCTGGACGACGACAGCTATGGGTCGGTTGCTGCCGGTCAGCAGGCGTCTCCCCCGAGCGCTCGGCGGTACCGCGCGCTCGGGTTGCCTTACTTGCGGAACTTGCGCACCAGGTCGTCGACGCGAGGCCCGCCGGCCTGGGCTGCGCCGGAGACCTTGATGATGCTCAGCGTGCGCTCGGCGCCGGCTTCGAGGGTGGCCTCATGGACGGCTTGCAGCAACGGCCAGACCTTCTCGGGCGGGCCTTCGACGACCGTGCCCATGGCGTGCATCTCATAGTCCAGGCCGGAGGCCTGAATGACGGCGATGGCGGCGTCGACATGCTTGTAGCGGTCGTCTACCGTACCGGCCGGCCGCGGGATGACCTGGATCTCGGCAATCATGTGCCGGCTGGTGGCTGCTGCGCCCACGCCGCGCCGCTGGCCAGGAGCGACAGCGACAGGAACGAAAGCCGGAAACGACGCAAATGTGAGAACGATGGATGTGCCATGTGCAACTCATGCAGATGGCAGGTCGGCAAGCGTTCGGGGCGGCGGTGCCGACGCAAGAAAGTGAAAGCCGGCAGGCCCCTGAACGTGCTTCCCTGCGCGAGGATTACCTCAATCAGGTTCAAAGGGACTCTCTCAGTCAGCACGCGCCTTGCGGTCGTGCCAACACCTCCAGCGGATGGCCGCGTCGAAAGCCTGGTGGCTGCCAGCGTGGCCGGCCGCCAGTGTAGAGAAGCCCGCGCTTCTTCAAGCTCACTCGACACGCGCTAGGCTGGCGCCCTTCAGGATGCCGCCATGACCACCGCCGCCTCGCCACCCGCCATCGTCTCCATCTCGCCGCTGGGCATGCCCTGGGAGACGCTCGACCCCTTCCTGTTCTGCGTCCACCACGACGACGCCTACCCACCCGGCAACGGCCGCTACGGGCCGGATGCGGCGCTGCTGAAGGGCCGCCAGATCGGCTCGGACTTCTCAGGGCAGGGCGGCTGGAGCATGTATCACGGCGAGCAGGTGCCCGGCTTCCCGGCCCACCCGCACCGCGGCTTCGAGACGGTGACGATCGTGCGCCAGGGCCGCATCGATCACGCCGACTCGCTGGGCGCCGGCGCGCGATTCGGGGGCGGCGACGTGCAGTGGCTCACCGCTGGCCAGGGCATCGTGCACGCGGAGATGTTCCCGCTGCTGCACACGGACAAGCCCAACCCGCTGGAGCTGTTCCAGATCTGGCTCAACCTGCCGGCCGCCAGCAAGATGGTGGCGCCGCACTTCACGATGTTCTGGTCGCAGGAGATCCCGCGGCACCGCTTCGTCGACGATGCCGGGCACGCGACCGACGTCGTCTGCATCGCCGGTGCCCTGCCAACGCCCGCCGGGGTGACCCAGCCGCTGGCGCCGCCGCCTGATTCCTGGGCCTCGCGCGAGCAGGCAGACGTGGCCATCTGGACCCTGCGCCTGGCGCCGGGTGCGCAGTGGGTGCTGCCGCCGGCGACGGGCGCGGACACGCGCCGCAAGCTCTACTTCTTTGCCGGCGCACGGATCACCGTCGATGGCCATGCCGTGGCCACGCGGCACGCGATCGAGCTGCGAGCCGGCGCCGCGGTCACGCTCGTCAATGGCGGAGAAACAGCAGCCGAGTTGCTGATGCTGCAGGGCCGCCCCATCGGCGAGCCCGTCGCCCAATACGGCCCCTTCGTCATGAACACGCAGCAGGAGCTGCGCCAGGCCTTCGAGGACTACCGCCGCACCCAGTTCGGCGGCTGGCCCTGGAGCGACCCGGCGCCCGTGCATGGCGACGAGGCCGGCCGCTTCGCACGGCATGCCGACGGCCGGACGGAACTGTTCCCGTCGCAGGAGGCTTGATCGTTCTATCCGCCCGCCCTGAGCCGGTGGATCTCCTCGATCAGGTCCACCACCAGCGCCGCGAGTTCCTGGTTGGCGTCGAAGTCCTGTTCGATGGCCAGCAGCCGGCCGGCGCGGTGCAGATGCGGGCTGGCGAAGCGCCGGCTTTCGCCGTCGCCACTGTGGCAGCCCAGCAGGCCGGCATCCAGCCGCTGGCTCAGCCAGTCGACGCTGACGCCGCAGGCGCAGGCCAGCTCTTCGAGCGTCAGCGTCTGCTCGTCGATGACCACGCCGACCAGCACATCACCGTCGTTCATGGCTCGCCTTCTGCGCGGGGGTGGAAGTCACGACCGACGGCAGCGGCCATGACCTCGTAGGCGGCACGCGCGCCCGGCAGCGTGGAGGGCGGCAGCACGACCTCGACCTCCAGCACCATGTCGCCTGCCGGCTCACCTGCCAGGCCGCGGCCCTTCAAGCGCAGGCGCTTGCCATGCGGTGTGTCCGGTGGCACGGTCACGCTGACCGTGCCGGCAGGCGTGGCGGCGCTCACGTCGCCGCCCAGCGCGGCCTCCCAGGGCGTCAGCGGCAGCTGTTCATGTACGTCACGGCTCTTCTCACGGGCGACGTCCTTGAACTGGATCTCCAGGTACAGGTCGCCGCTCGCGCCGCCGCCACGGCCCGCCGAGCCCTGTGCCGGCAGGCGGATGTGCTGGCCCGCGCGTATGCCCTTGGGGATGCGGACCTGCACGTTGCGCACGACGACGGCACGGTGGCCCTGCTCGTCCGGCGCCAGGCCGCGCACGTTGACCGAGCGTACGGCGCCGTCGATGGCGTCTGAGGCGTCGATGACCAGCTTGACGTGCTCATCGGTCCCGCGTTCGGGCTTGGCGTCCGGCGGCTCGGGCTTGGCATCGCGGCCGAACATGCTGGTGAAGAAGTCGCTGAAGCCCTGGCCACCTCGCCCGGCGGTCGCCCCGCCTTCATAGGTGAAGCCCTGCTGCCAGTCGCTGGGGAGGTCGGGCTCGGCGGGTTTGCCGGCGCCAGTGGTCGCCTGCTGGCGCCGGCGCACGCCGTCATAGGCGACGCGACGCTGCGGGTCGGCCAGCACGTCGTAGGCCTCGTTGATGCGGGCCATGGACGCATGCGCATCGGCGGACTGGTTCACGTCGGGGTGAAGCAGCCGCGCCTGACGCCGGTAGGCCTGCTTGATGGCAGCCGCATCGGCATCGGCGGCGACACCCATGATCCGGTAATAGTCTTCAAAGCGCATGGGCCGAGTATGGAATTGCGGCGCGCAGGGACTGTCGGACGGGGCCGCCTTCCGCGGCGGACGGGTTCCTACGTCGCGGCGTTGACAGGCCCCAGCTCCCTCAGCCAGGTCCAGGGGTAGATGCCGCGGTCGTGGCCGTCGCTGAAGATGAGGTTCAGGGCGTAGCGGCCCACCGGCACGGCATCGACCAGCTCGGCCGGTGCGGGTGCGGGCTCGCCGCGCTCGGCGCGAGCACGGCAGCCGCCGCAGCGGCAGACGGCGCGCAGCCGGGCGGCTGGCAGCTCGGCCGCGCCGTCGGGCCAGCGCAGGTGCAGCGCGGCGGGCGTCAGCTCGACGGCTTGCGGGAGATCGCTCATCGGTCCACCCCGACCGGTGCACCCAGGCGCTGCAGCGACAGGCGCACGGCCTTGCGGACTTCCGGGTCGGGGTCGGCAGCGGCGGCTTGCAGCGCCGGCACGGCGGTCGCGTCGCCGATGTCGCCCAGCGCGATGGCCGCCTCCTTGCGCAGGTTGCCGGCCGGGTGGATGAGAGCCTGGCTCAGCACGGGCAGGGCTTGCGCGTCGGCAATGCGGCCCAGGGCCCGGGCGGCACGCAGGCGCACCTGCCAGTAGTCGTCGTCCATGGCGGCGCGCAGCGCGGTGGCGGCGGCCGTGGCGCGCAGCTTGCCGAGCGTGGAGGCGGGGCGAGGCGGCATGGGCTAGCAGACGTTCGCCGGAGCGCGGGTCCTTCAGCTCCGTGAGGGACTGGGCGGCGGCAGTGGCGACTTCGGGTGTGTCGCTCAGCGCAGCGACCAGCGCGTCAACGACGGCGGGTTCGCTCAGCCACCCGCATGCTGCAGCTGATAGTCGCGCAGCGAGCGCAGCAGCGCCTGCTGGCGCGCGCCGGGCTGCAGCTGCCGCGCCACCTGCTCGAAGCGCCCCACGTTGCCGGCGTTCAGGAAGGGCCCGACGTTCTCGGCCACCGACTGCGCGGCCTGCCAGCCGCCGGTGTGGACGAGGCCGACGAACATGTCGTCGTAGCCGCTGGACAGGCCGAGCTGCTGCCACTGCTGCAGGACCGGATAGGCCTTGGCAAGCAGCACGGCGTCATAGGTTCGGCCCAGTGCCGCAACGGCAGCCGCCGCGGTCTCGGCCGAAGGTGGCAGCCGAGCGGCGAGCGCCAGCGCCGCGGCCTGCACATGACCGTCGGGAAAAGCCAGCAGCTCGCGCGCCCACGCGGCCTGGTCGACGGGGCTGCCATGGGCGGTGAGGCGGTCCAGCTGCTCCAGCAGCAGGCGCACTACCTCGAAGTGCTCGTCCAGGCCTTCGCCGCGGGTCAGGCGGCAGCTGTCGGCGGCGTGGCAGCGAATCAAGGTGCGCAGCGCCTGCGCCGGCGGCGCGCTGCCGAGCGATGCAACCGCGGCGGGCTCGACAGCGGCTGTGGCCGCCGGCAGCGGCCCGGCCGGCGACGAGGCGCTGGCGGAAGGGGCTTGCGCCAGCGCCCCAGGCG
>NZ_JBFUMO010000038.1:0-21991 GCF_054049355.1 Roseateles sp. P5_E11
CAACAGCACGATGAGGCGGTAGCCCCCCTTCACGGCCACATAGCTGACGGCCCGCAGGTCGTTGGGCAGCTTGCCCTCGTAGCGTCCGGCTTCCACGCCGCCCACCAGCACCGGCTTGGCGGCATCGCGGGTCAGCTTCTTGTCGAAGGGGTTGCCGATCTTGACCGCGCCATCCAGCGGGTCGTAGGGCTTGGCCGGATCGGGCTCGGCATAGTTCCACAAGACGATGAAGACGGCCTTGGGATCGTCGGTGCGCGAATAGACCGCCAGCCCCGTGGGCTTGCCGGCCTTGTCGGGCTTCTCCTCGCGGTTGACCACCGTCACGCCGTCGGGGGCGTTGAAGCTGCCGAAGGCGGTTTTCACTTCGACGGCATGGGCGACAGCCGTAGCGCAGAGCAGGCCGCCGGTCAGGGTCAGGACGCAAAGCAGACGACGCATGGTCAGTTCTCCTTGTAGATCCTGACCCAGTCCACCTTCATTTGTGCCGGCAGCGGCGTCGTGGCGTCCGGCGCGCCGGGCCAGTCGCCGCCGACGGCAAGGTTGAGGATGACGAAGAAGGGCTTCTCGAACACCCAGGTGCCGCCAGCGGGCAGCAGCGCGGGCGTGAGGCGGTGATAGTCGACGCCGTCGACCTGCCAGACGATCTCGTTGGGCCGTTTGATGATGGTGTAGGTGTGGAAGTCATCCGCCACCGGCTTGCCGAAGTCGTAGGGCTTGCCAATGCCCTGGGCCCCCGAGTAGCCGGGGCCATGCAGAGTGCCGTAGGTGGTGTTTGGCGTCTTGCCGATGAATTCCATGATGTCGATCTCGCCGGACTTCGGCCAGCCGGCCGTCGCGAGGTCGGTGCCCAGCGCCCAGAAGGCCGGCCAGATGCCTTGGCCGGACGGCAGCTTCATGCGCGCCTCGACCTTGCCGTAGGTGAAGCCGACCTTGCCATTGGTGTGGATGCGCGCCGACGTGTAGTCACAGGGCTTGGCGTTCCAGCACGGTCCCGGGTTGCTGGCCTTCTCGGCCGTGATGACGAGCATGCCGCTGCCGTCCATCTGCGCATTGCGGGCGTTGGACGTGTAGTACTGAAACTCGTGGTTGCCCCAGCCACTGTTCTCGGCGTTGCCGATGTCGTAGTTCCAGTTGGCGGCCTTGGGCACGGTGCCGGCGGCAGCGTCGAACTCGTCGCTCCAGACCAGGGTCCAGCTGTTGGATGGCGCGGGGGCCGGTGCGGGAGCGGGCGCGGGGGCCGGCGCAGCGGTGGCCGAACCGCCACCACCGCCGCAGGCTGTCAGCACGAAGGCGATGGCCGGCAGCACATGGCGCCAGGGGCTGGGAGTGGGAGTGATTTGCTTCATTTTTGTCTCCGTAGTTGTCGTATCAGGCGTCGTGCCTTCCCAAGGGGCGCCGCGGAACTGGCTTTGCCAGGCCGCTGGCGACGCCCCCTTGAGGGGCCGGCGCAGCCGGTAGGGGGTGGGCCTATCCCCGCCAATCGCGCAGGAAGTCGCGGTACCACTCGGCGCTGGCCTTGGGCGTGCGGGCTTGCGTCTCGTAGTCGACGTGCACGATACCGAAGCGCTTCAGGTAACCGCTGGCCCATTCGAAGTTGTCCATCAGGCTCCAGACCATGTAGCCGGCCATGGGCACGCCCTTCTGCATGGCGCTGGCCACGGCCGCGATGTGGTCGTGCAGGTAGGCGATGCGGTCGTCGTCCTGCACGCGGCCGTTAACGACGGTCTGGTCCTTGAAGGCGCCGCCGTTCTCGGTGACGTAGACGGGCGGCAGGCCGGGGTAGTCGCGGTGCAGCAGCACGAGCAGGTCGGTCAGGCCGTCGGCATAGATCTCCCAGCCCATGTCCGACACCGGCAGGCCGCGCTCCTCGGGCTTCCAGTCCGCGCCGCTCGCCGACACGACGGTACGGGTGTAGTAGTTGACGCCGAGGTAGTCCATCGGCTGGGCGATCGCGGCCATGTCGCCGGCATGCACGACAGGCGCGTCTCCACCCAGCTCGGCCATCACCTCCTCGGGATAGCTGCCCTTGAACAGCGGGTCGGCATACCAGCGGCGGCTGCGGGCGTCGGCCATGGCCGCGGCGGCGACGTCCTCGGGCATGGCGGTGGCCGGCACGGTGGACGACAGGTTGAGCACGATGCCGAGCTGGCTCCTGGCGCCGTCGGCCCGCAGCGCCTGCAGGGCCAGGCCGTGGCTGAGCAGCAGGTGGTGGCAGACCTGGATGGCTGTTCTGCGGCTCTTGATGCCGGGCGCGAAGTTGCCCTGCTCATTGCCCAGCACGGCGACGACCCAGGGCTCGTTGTGCGTGGTGATGCCGTCGACGCGGTCGCCGATGCGGGCCTGCACATGGCGGGCGTAGTCGACGAAGCGGTGCACCGTATCGCGGTCGTTCCAGCCGCCGCGGTCCTGCAGGCCCTGCGGCAGGTCCCAGTGGTTCAGCGTCGCGAAGGCCTGGATGCCGCGTGCCTTGAGGCCGTCGACGAGGCGCTCGTAGAAGTCCAGGCCCTTGGGGTTGAAGTCGCCGTAGCCCTTGGCCTGCACGCGCGGCCAGGCGATGGAGAAGCGGTAGCAGTTGACGCCCAGCGACGCGATCAGGTCGAGGTCTTCGTCGAGGCGGTTGAAGTGGTCGCATGCCACTTCGCCATTGCTGCCGTCGGCAATAGCGCCGGGCTGCCTGCAGAAGCGGTCCCAGATGGACTCGCCCTTGCCGTCCGCGTGGGCGGCGCCTTCGATCTGGAAGCTGCTGGTGGCGACGCCCCACACAAAGTTGGGCGGAAATTGCTGGTGCAGAGGGCGGTGCAGAGGAGTCATGGACTGTTCTTATTTGACGGCGCCCGCCGTGAGGCCGGCGATGAGCTGGCGCGACGAGATGACGAAAAGGACGAGCAGGGGCAACGTCGCGATGGCCGAGCCGGCCATCAGGGCGCCCCATTCGGTGCTCGTGGTGCTGAAAAGGCTGCGCAGGGCCAGCGGCAGCGTGTAGTTCTCGGCCGTGCGCATGACGATCAGCGGGTTCATGAAGTTGTTCCATGAACTGATGAAGGTGATGAGGCCGAGCGTGCCCAGCGCCGGCTTCATCAGCGGCAGCGCGATGCGCCAGTAGATGCCCACCTCGCTGCAGCCGTCGATGCGCGCGGCGTTGATCAGCTCGTGCGGCACCGTGCTGGCCGCGAACTGGCGCATCAGGAAGATGCCGAAGGCGCTGGCCGCACCCGGCAGGTACAGGGCCCGGTGGGTGTCTATCCAGCCCAGGGTGTCCATGACCATGAAGGTCGGAATCATGTTCATGAAGGCGGGCACCATCATGGTCCCCATGACGAGGGCGAACAACGCCTTCTTGAAGCGGAACTCCAGCATCGCGAAGGCATAGCCGGCCATGGAGCAGAACAGCAGCGTCAGCGCCGTGGACATCAGGCCGACGTAGAGGCTCCAGCCGACGTTCTTCCAGAACGGCAGGCGCGTCGTCAACACGGCGATGTTGTTGAGCAGCTCGGTGCTGAAGAACAGCGGCGGCGGTACGTTGAAGATGTCGGTGCGCGACTGGGTCGCGAACACGAACATGAAATAGAACGGCGCCAGCATGATCAGCGCACCAGCGCCGACAACCGCGTAGGCCGCGTACTTCGGAACCCTCTTCATGCCTGCACCCGCCTGTCCGCAAAGGCCTTGTTGGTCAGCCAGGTCAGCAGCGCGATGACGCCGAACATGATCCAGGCCAGYGCACTGGCGCCGCCGAAGTCGCTGAAGTCGAAGGCCTCGCGGTAGAGGTACATGGCCACCGTCATGGCCTGCTGGTCGGCACCGCCCTTGCCATTGGTCAGGATGAAGGGCTCCTCGAACAGCTGCAGCCCGCCGATCAGGGACAGGGTGACGCCGAACAGGATCATGGGCTTGAGGCTGGGCAGGGTGATGCGCCAGAACTGCTGCCAGGCGTTGGCGCCGTCGAGCTTGGCGGCCTGGTAGAGGTCGTTCGGGATGGTCTGCAGCGCGGCGAGATACAGCACCAGGTTGAAGCCGACGTAGCGCCAGAACACGACGAGGGCGATGGCTGGCTTGATGGCCTCGGGGGAGCGCATCCAGTTGATGTTCTCCATGCCGAACATCGCGTGCAGGGCCTGGTTGATCAGCCCGTAGTCGTTCGAGAACAGCGAACCGAACAGCATCGCGATGGCGACCGTGGATGTGATGTAGGGCAGAAAGTAGGCACCCGAGAACAGGCCACGCCAGCGCCCGAAGGCCTGGTGCAGGAAGACGGCCAGCGGCAACGCCACAAGATGCTGCGGCGCGCCGGAGGCGAAGGCCAGCCACAACGTGTTGCGCAGCGCCTTCCAGAACCAGCCGTCGGTCAACGCGAAGATGAAGTTGTCGAGGCCGACAAACTTCATCGAGTCGATGCCGCTGGTCGGCTCCCAGGACTGGAAGGCCAGCCAGGCCGAGAACAGCAGCGGGAACAGGCCGAACACGGCGAACAGGATCAGGAAGGGGCTGACCAGGAGGTAGGGCGTCCAGGAGGCAGGGATGCGCATGAGGTCAGCGCTCCGCGAGCTGTCGGAGGTTGATGCCGATGGCCATGCCGGGACGTCGCCCCGGCGGGCGACCTTCTTTCTGAGCGACCAGAAAGAAGGCAAAGAGTCGCCCCCGAACCGCCCGGCCCTGAGCTTCGCAGCGGGCTGCCCTGCGGTGCTCGGACCTTGAGGCCCCGCGCAAAACTCCCTTCGCTACGCTGCGGTCAAACAGTTGCGCGGAGTCAGTTCTTGAAGCGAACTTCGCTCGCGGCCTCAAGGTCCTGTGCTCCTCGGCGGGCTCAAAGGGGAGGTGAAGGAACAGCCGGTACCAGCTGGCTTTCGGGTTTAGCTGTTGGCTTTGGCGGCTGTTTGGGGGCTCCCCTTCTAAACCGCCGAGAAGCGCAGAAGCCCAGGGCGCGCGCGCAGCGCGCTTCAAGAACTGACTTCGCGACGCCTGTYYGAGCAGAGCGTAGCGACGCGAGTTCGGCGCGGCCCTGGGCTTCGAGCATCGCAGGGAACCCCGCAGGGGCGGTTTTGCAGGGGCGGTTTCTTTGCTTACTTTCTTGTCCGCACAAGAAAGTGAGTCGGCCGCCGGGACGAAATCCCGGCTGGGCGCAGGCAACAACCTACCGCTCGGAAAAAGCAAGCCCCTCATCGATTCGCTCGGTGAACCAGCAAGGCCTGGGCGTCTTCCAGGGCCTTGGGGATGGGCTTGCCGTACTCGAGCACGTTGTCGAGCTCGGCGTTGATGACCTCGTCGGCGAACTTGTGCTGCTTGTGCATCTTGACGACGGGGATGCGCCGCGCGGCGTCGCGCCACAGCAGGCGGGCGTGCTGGCCGCCCAGGAAGGGTACCGGCTGGTCGAAAAAGGCGTCCTGCTGCGCATCCAGCAGGGCCGGGAAGGCGTCTTGCGACTTGAAGGCCTCGAGCTGGCGCTGGCGGTCCAGCGTCAGCTCCTGGATCAGTTGCCAGGCGAGCTGCTTGCGCTCGGGCGCCGAGCGGCGCGGGATGGCGTAATAGGTGCCGCCGTAGGAGCAGTAGGTGTTCTCCGGCAGCTGGGCGACGCGCCATTTGCCGGCCGTGCCCGGCGCCACCCAGTTGGCCATCTGGCCGGCCATCCAGCCGCCCGACAGCTCGGTGGCCAGGCGGCCGCGCTTGAGCATCTCGGCCCAGTCGTTGAACCAGACCTCGACGCGCGCGTCCAGCTTCTGGCGGCGCACCTTCTGCGCCAGTTCGAAGGCTCGCACGAAGCGCGGCGACGTGATCTGCGCCCGGCCGTGATTGTCGAAGAACTGGCCCTCGCCCGGCGGCGTGCCGCCGCGCACGATGATGTCCTTGAGCAGGCGCACGTCGCCGATCAGGTAGGCGCCGGTCTTGGCCTTGAGCTGCATGCCGGCGTCGACATAAGCCTCCCAGGACTGCGTCAGGTCGGCTTCCTTGAGGCCGGCCTGGGCCAACAGGTCGGTGCGGTAGAACAGCGAGCCCGGGCCGATGTCGGTCGGCAGCGCGACGATGGCGCCCTCGCGGTTGCGCGCCGTCTCGATGGCGAAGGACACGAAGCGGTCCTTGAAGCGCTCGGCGCCAAAGGCCGGCGCCGACAAATCCTCCAGCCCCGTGCCCAGCGAGAAGCGACCGAGGTAGCTCGTCTCCAGCGCGATGACGTCGGGCAAGTGGCCGGAGGTCGATAGCGCTGTCGTCATCGCCGTGTGGTGGTCGTCGTACTGGCGGCTGATGACCTCCGTGCGGATCTCGGGGTGACGCTGGTTCCAGCCCTTGAGCACATCCTTGGCGATGACGTCGACCAGTGGGAATGCGGCCACGGTCAGTGGCGACTGCTCCTTGGCGTGGCTCAGGCCGGCAGCGCTGCCAAGGGCGGCCGCGAGCAGGTGGCGACGGGGGAAGGAATGGGAGCCGGACATGGTTTGAAAGCGCTTTCAAGATTGTGCTTCGAGCGGGTGCGACGCCCCAGCAGCACAAACCCTAGGGCAACTTCAGACGAAGGCTCCCAACCCGCGACAGCAACGTTTTGTCACCCGAACTCCGGGTTTCCACCGGTGACGCCGAAATCACTGGTGGCAAAGTGGTATTCAAGAGGTGGTAGCAGTCGCAAACTGGATGCATACCAGTTAGAACCAGCTCCAAAGAGCCCGCACGGAGAGGCAGGCCAGCCGCCGGAGAGCCCCGTTGGGACTCTCCTTTTCAACGAGACCTTGGCACAACAGGAACGTCTCTCATGAAGCAGCCCTCTACCGGCATCCCGATGCAGCAACTGCGTCGCCTTGCCGCCATCACCGCCACCGCCTTCGCACTCGGCGCCAGCGCCACCAGCGCCCTGGCCCAGACCTATCCCGCCTGGGCGCCCGACGTCTACTACACGGCCGGCACCGTCGTGACCTACCAGGGCCACAACTACCGTGCCTTGGTCAATCAGACCGACTACTCATCCACCGGCTGGAACCCGACCAATACCTCGCTGTGGACGGACCTCGGCCCCGCCTCCGGCCCAGCGCCGTCGCCTGCGCCCACGCCCGCCCCGACACCTGCACCGACACCCGCTCCCACGCCGGCCCCGTCGCCCGCCCCCAGCCCCGCGCCGGCACCCACCGGCACCTGCGCGCCGGTTTGGTCCAGCAGCACGGCCTACAGCGGCGGCGCCATCGCCAGCAAGGGCACGACCAACTACAAGGCCAACTGGTGGACCCAGGGCAATGACCCGGCCACCAACAACGGCCCGGTCGGCAGCGGCCAACCCTGGACGTCGCAAGGCGCCTGCACGACCGGCCCAGCGCCTAGCCCGAGCCCGTCGCCGAGTCCCTCGCCTTCGCCGTCCCCGAGCCCCTCGCCCAGCCCGGCCCCCTCGCCTGCCCCGGCGCCCGGCCTGAGCGATCCGAACGCCAAGTCCGCCAACCAGAACGGCCGCGCCTACACCGTCTACTACCCGAGCTGGAGCGACAACTGGTTCGATGCCACTGGCATGACCATGAACCAGGTCTTTGTTGCCAGCAACTTCGCGCGCATCCCGGCCAACTACACCCACGTGGTGGCGGCCTTTGCCCAGCCCAACTTCTCGTGGGGCGGCATGGCGGCCAACAACTGGTCGGGTACCGGCATCAACTTCAACGGCCGGCCCTCGGACATCAAGGCCGCCATCGATGTCCTGCACGCCCGCAACATCAAGGTCATCCTGGCCGTGGGCGGCGCGACGTACAACAGCTGGGGCACCTTGTCGGCTGAAGGCCATGCGGGCAGCGGCCCGACCATCACGGCCCTGTCCAACCTGATGAAGGACGTCGGCTTCGACGGCCTGGACGTGGACTACGAGGTCGACGGCATCACCACCGACGCCTACGCCGGTGCGGTGAAGGCTATGCGCAAGGCGGTGGACCTGGCCGGCGGCGGCCGCATCCTGACGGTGGCCGCCTGGTCGTCCGGCTCGGACTGCACCGCCTCCACAGGCAGCGACGCGCAGTGCAACGGCGTGGGCACCAGCTACTGGGGCGGCAAGGCCGGCGGCGAGCGCCTGCTCGTCAACGCCTATCCGGCGCTGAAGACGGCGTTCAACATCGTCAACATCATGACCTACGACGCGCGCTTCGAGCACTTCGACGGTGTGACGGCCTGGAAGCAGTACCGCCAGCTCTTCCCGGCCAGCACCATCGTGTCCATCGGCTTCGAGACGGCACCCGAAGGCTGGTCCGGCGCGCAGCTGGTGGTCAACAACGCCGACGCGCAGTGCACCGGCTCGGTCATCCTGCAGAACAGCTATGGCGCCAACATCAACCAGGCCTACTCGGTGGAGCGCTATCTCAACGCGGTGACGACCAGCACGCTGGCCAACAAGAACCCACGTGACGGCGCCATGCTGTGGCAGGCCCTCAAGACGGCGAGCGGCAGCTGCGGCAGCGCGGCCCTGGCCTCGCCGGGTTCCATCGGCAAGAAGGCCGCCGGCCTGCTCAATCTCGTCGACGACCCGGCGCTGCAGAACGCGCCCTGGAAGTAAGCAGCTCCGCTGAGCTGAATCGCCGCCGCACCGGTCTGCCGGGCGGCGGCCTTTTCCATCCCCTTCGGAGACTTTCCATGATCTCGCGCCCACCTTTGCCGCGCGCGGCCACGCCCTGGCTGCTCGCTGGTGCCCTGCTGCTGAGCAACCCCGCCTTTGCCCAGACCTACCCGGCCTGGCAGGCCGACACCTATTACACGGCCGGCACGGTCGTGGCCTACAACGGCCGCATCTACAAGGCCAACGTCAACCAGACCGACTACGCATCCACCGGCTGGAACCCGACCAATGCCTCGCTGTGGACGGACATCGGCCCGGCCTCAGGCCCAGCGCCCTCACCGGCACCCACGCCGGCGCCAACACCCGCGCCGACACCGGCTCCCACGCCCGCCCCCGCTCCCGCACCGGCCGGCACCTGGAGCGCCAGCACCGCCTATTCGGCCGGCGCCGTCGTGTCCTATCAGGGCGTGAACTACAAGGCCAACTGGTGGACCCAGGGCGACAACCCATCCACGCACAACGGCCCGGCCGGCAGCGGCCAGCCCTGGACCATCGTCAGCGGCGCCCCGGCGCCCTCGCCCGCCCCTTCACCGGCACCGGCGCCCGCTCCAACACCCGCACCCACGCCTGCCCCCGGCCCAGCGCCCACACCGGCGCCAGCACCCTCTCCCACGCCCGCACCGCCTTCGGCCAAGCACCAGCTCATCGGCTACTGGCACAACTTCACCAACCCGTCGGGCCCGACCTTCCCGATCAGCGATGTGCCGGCCGCCTACGACGTCATCGTCGTGGCCTTCGCCGACGACGGCGGCAACGGCAGCATCACCTTCAACCTCGACTCGGGCTCCGGCGGCGAAGCGCGCTTCATCGCCGACATCGCCGCAGCGCGCGCCAAGGGCAAGAAGGTCGTGCTGTCCTTCGGCGGCCAGAACGGCACGGTCACGCTGACCAACGCCACCCAAGTGACCAACTTCGTCAACAGCGTCGAGGCCATCCTGCGCAAATACGGCTTTGACGGCATCGACATCGATCTGGAGAGCGGCGCCGGCGTCACGTCGGGCGCGCCGGTCATCACCAACCTCGTCACCGCTGTGAAGCAGCTGAAGGCCCACATCGGCAGCAGCTTCTATCTGTCGATGGCGCCCGAGCACCCGTATGTGCAGGGCGGCTATGTCGCCAACAGCGGCATCTGGGGGGCCTATCTGCCCATCATCGACGGCCTGCGCGACGAACTCTCGGTGCTGCATGTCCAGTACTACAACAACGGCGCCGTCTACACGCCCTATGCGACGCAGGGACTCGCCGAGGGCAGCACCGACATGCTGGTGGCCGCCAGCCGCATGCTGATCGAGGGCTTCACGACCAACAACGGCAGCGGGCCGTATGTGTTCCGCGGCATCCGGCCGGACCAGGTCGCCTTCGGCCTGCCGTCGGGCCCGTCGTCGGCCAACAGCGGCCAGGCCAGCCTCGCCACCATCACGGCGGCGCTGAACTGCCTGACCAAGCTGACGCAATGCGGCGCCATCAAGCCGCCGGTGGCCTACCCGACCCTGAAGGGCGTCATGACCTGGTCTATCAACTGGGACAAGACGGATGGGCAGTCCTTCTCCAACGGCGTGCGCAATGCGTTGAACGCGCTGCCCTGATCCATTGACCGGAGCCCGCGGCGGTCGCTGCGGGCTCCACCTCGCCTTTTGGTCGGCCACGCCCCCGGGTCCACCCGTCCCTGAGTTCTGGCACACGCCCGTGTTGCCGCCAGGGCGCTCGTCCGCGTAATCTTGAAAGCGCTTTCAAGTCGCTGACACAGGCGACGGGCACCACAACCACTTGTTGGAGACATTCATGAATCTGCTTCGATCCCTCGTCCGGCCTGTTCTGGCCGGCCTACTGATGGCCGCTGCCGGCCTTGCCCACGCCCAGTGGCAACTCGTCTGGAGCGACGAGTTCAACGGCAGCATCGGCCCGAACTGGGTCTTCGAGACCGGCGCCGGCGGCTGGGGCAACAACGAACTGCAGTACTACCGGCGCGAAAACGCCACCATCGAGAACAACGCCCTGGTCATCATCGCCAAGCGCGAGGACTTCGGCGGCATGGCCTACACCTCGGCGCGCATGAAGACGCAGGGGCTCAAGACCTTCAAGTTCGGTCGCATCGAGGCGCGCATGAAGCTGCCCGCCTTCCTGGGCGCCTGGCCGGCGTTCTGGATGCTGGGGGCCAACCTGCCGCAGGTCGGCTGGCCGGCCTCCGGCGAGATCGACGTGATGGAGCACGTCAACGACGAGCAGAAGGTCTACGRCACCATCCACTGGCAGGACAACAACGGCCAGTACGCCCAATACGGCGGCAACATCGCCACCACCGTGACCGACTGGCATGTCTACGCCGTGGAATGGGACGCCAATGCCATCCGCTGGTATGTGGATGGCACCAAGTACCACGAGGCCAACATCGCCAACGGCGTCAACGGCACCGATGAATTCCAGAAGGACTTCTTCCTGCTGCTGAACTTCGCCGTCGGCGGCAACTGGCCGGGCTTCAACGTCAACACCGCGGCCCTGCCCGCCAAGATGTACGTGGACTATGTGCGCGTCTACGCGCCGGCAGCCGGCGGCGTGGCGACGGTCTACCAGGACTGCAACTACGCCGGCTACGCCGCCGCCCTGCCTGAAGGCAGCTACACGCTGGCCCAGCTGCAGGCGCGTGGCGTGCGGGACAACGACCTGTCGTCGCTGCGCGTGAATGCCGGCTACCAGGTGCAGCTGTTCGACGGCGACAACTTCACCGGTGCCAGCGTGACCCGGGCCGGCGACACCGGCTGCCTGGTGGACCAAGGCTTCAACGACCGGGCCACCTCCGTCATCGTCTCCAAGGCCGCCCCGGCCTGGTTGCGGCAGATCGAAGCCGAGGCCTTCAGCGCACAGGCCGGCGTCCAGCTTGAAGCCTGCTCGGAGGGCGGCCAGAACGTCGGCTGGATCGATACCAACGACTGGATGGCCTACAACAGCGTGACCTTCCCCACCAGCGGCAGCTACCGCGTCGATTACCGCGTGGCGAGCGCTGCCGGCGGCACGCTGTCGCTAGACCTCAACGCGGGCAGCATCCAGCTCGGCCAGCTGGGCGTGCCCAATACCGGCGGCTGGCAAAACTGGACGACCATCTCGCACACCGTGAACATCAATGCCGGCACCTACAACGTCGGCGTGTTCGCAGCCCAGGGTGGGTGGAACCTGAACTGGATCAAGTTCACCAAACTCTGATCCGCGTTTCGCACCAAGGCACCGCCAAAGGGCCGCAGCAGCGGCCCTTTTCATGGCACCTACACTCATGGCTTCCCTTCGCCATTGCCGATGAACGACAAGACTCCCGCCAAGAAAGCGCCTTCAAGCCGCCCCGACGGCGTCGTCACGCTGGAGCAGGTGGCGGAACTGGCTGGCGTGTCGCCGAGCACGGTGTCGCGCATCCTGAACGGCACGGCCGCAGTCAGCCAGCTCAAGAAGGACGCCGTGCAGGCCGCCATCCGGGAGCTGGGCTTTCGGCCCAACCCGGTGGCACGGGGCCTCGCGGGCGGTCGCACGCTCTCGGTCGGCGTCGTCACGCAGATCATCTCCAGCCCGTTCTACGGTGAAGCGCTGCTGGGCATCGAGCGTGAGCTGGAACGCGCCGGCTATGTGCCGCTGTTCGTGTCCGGCAACTGGCATGAGGACGACGAGCGCAAGGCCATCGAGACCCTGCTGTCGCGCCGTGTCGACGGCGTCATCGTGCTGGCCGGCCGCATTTCGGACGCCGAGCTGACCAAGGTCTCCGACAGCCTGCCCGTCATCGTCGTTGGCCGCCAGCTGTCCGGGCCCCAGCTGTTCAGCTTCAGCTTCGACAACCGCCAGGGTGCGCGCCTGGCCACCCAGCATCTGATCGACCAGGGGCATCGCAAGATCGCCTTCATCGCTGGCGACCTCATGCACGACGATGCCGTAGAGCGCCAGAACGGCTACTTTGATGCGCTGGCCGCGGCCGGCATCGCGGTCGACCAGGATCTCATCGTGCAGAGCGACTACACCGAAGCCGGCGGCATGCTGTCGGTGACGCGGCTGCTGGAACGCGATGCTCATTTCACGGCCCTGTTCGCCTCCAACGACCAGATGGCCATCGGCGCCTGCCTGGGCCTGCATCGGCGCAACCTGCGCGTGCCCGACGACGTGTCGCTCGTTGGTTTCGACGACCTCATCATGGCGCGCTACGCCATGCCGCCGCTGACCACCGTGCGCCAGTCGGTCTACGAGATCGGCGTGGAAGCCGCGACCGCCATGCTCGAAATGCTGCGTGGTGGCAAACCCAGGGCCCAACTGCCCGCTCCCGAGCTCGTCGTGCGTGAGAGCACGCGCCGGATGCAAAGGTAGCTGCATCGGCATTTGCGGGCCGAGCGCTGGGCCGCTCCCGAGCCGGTCCGCGTGAGGCGATGTGCTTGCCGGTCAATCCGGCAAGCATCGCCGTCCCCTCGGGGGCTGAGGCCGGACACATCACGTCCAGTGGACGTAATGTGCCTGCCGAAGCGCTGCGGCTCAGTCGCAGCGCGGTCCCCGCTTGGGCGCGCCCGCGTTCAGCGTGGCGCGACCGGGCGAGGGGCTGACTGTTGTTCAGCTCGGGTAAACCATGTGGCCGATCCTCGAGGCGAGACGCATCATTATTTGAAAGCGCTTTCATTGCTTTCATCAGCTCGCTGCGTTTCAACCCAGAACTACCCTTAGCGCCCGCCCAATTTGCACACCGCCTCCCATGGGAGCGGTCACATCGGGCCAGCGCGGGATAGCCCCGCCAACCTCCCGTCCTGCGTTGCCGCGAAGCAGCAGACCGAGGGTGTTGCCTAGGTTGAAAGCGCTGCCATTCGCGTATTCTTGAAAGCGCTTTCAGCTCGTCATCGAGCACCACTCGACAAGATCACAACTACTGGAGACAAGTGAATGAGACAGCTACGCCCTGCCCTTCGCCTCACAAACCTCGCTGCCGCAAGCGGCCTGCTGTTCACCGGCGCCGCGCTGGCCCAAGGCGGCCCCGGCCAGGGCCCGGCCAATCCCAACGCCGGCCCCACGGCATCCACTTCGGTGCCCCAGGCGCTGGCCAGCACGACGCAGCTTGAAACGGTGATCGTGACCGGCATCCGCAAGTCGCTGGAGACCTCGGTCAATCTGAAGCGCTCCTCGTCAGGCCTGGTGGATGGCATCGTTGCCGAAGACATCGGCAAATTCCCCGACACCAACCTCGCTGAATCGCTGAGCCGCATCAGCGGCGTGTCCATTGACCGCGCCAACGGCGAAGGCACGCGCATCACGGTGCGCGGCATGGGCCCCGACTTCAACCTGGTGCTGCTCAACGGCCGCCAGATGCCTGGCGCCAGCCTGGACGGCAGTGCGCCCAGCTCGCGCTCCTTCGACTTCTCCAACCTCGCCTCCGATGGCGTTGCAGCGCTGGAGGTCTACAAGACCAGCCGCGCCAGCAGCCCGACCGGTGGCATGGGCGCGACCATCAATGTCCGCACCCAGCGCCCCTTCGACATCAAGGAAACCGTCGCCAGCGTTGGCGTGAAGCTGGTGAGCGACCAGTCTGCCCGCCGCCTGCCTGGCGAAGAGCAGGGTAAGAACGCCACGCCCGAACTGAGCGGCATCTACAGCACGCAGTCCAACGACGGCACGTTCGGCATCGCGCTGATGGGCACCTACCAAGTGCGAGATTCCGGCTACTCCCAGGCCAATGTCAGCAGCGGCTGGAAGACCTTTGACGGCATCCAGGACAACGACTGGAGCGGGCCGAACGCCGTCTGGGGTGGCCTGCCCAAGACGTCGACCGAGATCAAGAACCGCCCGGCCGTGGGCTCCATCTACAGCGTGCCGCAGAACCTGAACTACTCGTTCACCGGTGTGCACCGCGAGCGCCTGAACGGCCAGCTCGTGCTGCAGTTCAAGCCTGTCAAGGATCTCGTCGGCACGCTGGACTTCGTCATGTCGGAGCAGAAGTTCCGCCAGCGCCGCAACGACATCTCGGCGTGGTTCAACTACGGGGGTCAGTTCGGCGAATTCCAGACCGGCTCTCCCTCCTCGCCCGTCATCTACGGCGAGCACATGACCAACTCCGACCTGGCCATGGGCGCCTCACGGATCAGCACCAAGAACAAGAACCAGCAGCTCGGCCTGAACCTGAAGTGGAAGGCCACCGACGCGCTGAGCTTTGACCTCGACGCCCACCGCTCCACCGCCACCTCGGGTGCCAACGATCCGCTCGGCACCAGCGTGACGCTGGCCACCGCCTCGCTGAACCGCGGCGACACCTTTGTCGACTTCAGCAACAAGTTCCCGGTGCTGGGCATTTCGGGCGCGACGCTGGACCCGACCAAGCAGGAACTGCAGGGCTCGGTCTTTGGCAACAGCTACCAGAAGAACCAGGTCAGCCAGCTGCAGACCAAGGGCAACTGGAAGATCAACGAAGACAGCAGCCTGGACTTCGGCCTGTCGCTGACCGAAGTGAAGAACCGCTCGGCCTTCGCCAACGTGCAGCGCGACACCTGGGGCGGCGGCGCCGCGGGTGGCCCCGCCGCCATGCCGGACGACATCTGGCACGCCGACTCGATCAGCAAGTACTTCAGCCGCATTCCGGGCTCCAACGACTCGCGCCTGTTCAATCAGTTCTTCTATTTCAACTTCGAAGACCTGCGCGCCGCGGCCATCAAGTCCCTGGGCTCGGACGCCCTGTTGAAGGCCTCGTTCGACTGGCAGGACGACTACCGCACGACGGAAAAATCGCAAGCTGCCTTCGGCCAGTACAACCTGGCCTGGGAGTGGGGCGTGCCCATGGAGGCCGCCATCGGCGCCCGTTATGAGCGCACCAAGGTGAAATCACCGTCTTCGGAGAAGATCCCGGTGTCGGTGGCCTGGGTTGCCAACAACGAAATCCCCATCAGCTTCAGCGGCACGCGGTCCGCGTCGCGCGAAGGCAAATACGGCTATTTCCTGCCGTCCATCGACTTGAGCGCCGACGTGACGGCCGACACCAAGCTGCGCGTCAGCTACGGCCAGACGATCGGCCGCCCGGGCTGGAATGCCATCCAGGGCGGGCAGCGGCTGGACCCCTTGGCCCGTGTTGATGGCGGCTCGGGCTCGGTAGGCAACCCCGACCTGAAGCCGCTGAAGTCGAGCAACATCGACTTCTCGGCCGAGCACTACTACGCCAAGAGCAGCTACGTCGCGGCGAGCTACTTCCGCAAGTCCCTCAAGGACTACAACGAGGCCGTCATCACCAGAACCAATCTGTTCGGCCTGCACACGCCGGTCGGCAGCGCGATGTACAACCAGGCCTCAACGGCTGGCGGCTGCGGCGCCGATTCCGAGTGCATTCGCAAGTACATCTTCGCGAACTTCCCGACGGCCCCGGGCGTCAGCCCCGGCGCACCCGGCACGTCGCTGGGCACCATCACCGCCCAACCCAACGACCCCCTGCTGATGTTCAACCTGGGTACCTACATCAACAACACCCGCACCAGCAAGCTCAACGGCATCGAGCTGAACGCCCAGCACATCTTCGGCAACAGCGGCTTCGGCGTGTCGGCCAACTTCACCAAGGTGCGCTCCAACCTCAGCTACGACAACAACAAGCGAGGCGCGCAGACCGACGTGCTGGTCGGCCTGGGGGATTCCGGCAACCTGGTGGGCTTCTTCGAGAACGAGACCTACTCGGCTCGCCTGGCCTACAACTGGCGCGGCAAGTTCCTGGCGGCGAACTTCGGCGGCGTGGAAGGTGCCCAGCCGCTGTACGTGGAGCCTTTCGGCCAGCTGGATGTGAGCCTGGGCTACAACTTCACGCCGCAACTGCGCTTCCAGTTCGAAGCCATCAACCTGACCGACGAGTACACCCGCACGCACATGCGCAACGAGAACCAGATGGGTGCTGTCACCCAATTGGGCCGTCGCATCATGATCGGCGCACGGTACAAGTTCTAAGAGAGAGCCTCAGGGCCGGCTGCGGTCGGTCCTCAAGGAAAGTCGGGACTCTCCCTTCCTTTCTTGTGAGGCAAAGTCTGGTTCGGCGGTGCTCGCGCTCTGGGGCACCGTCCTTGTTCGCCGCTTGGCGAGGCCGCGCGAGCGGCCCTTTTTACTTCTGGGGACCAGATCTTGAACGACAGGCTGCGTGAGGTGGTGGTGCTGGGCGGCGGCTCGGCGGGCTGGCTGGTCGCCGGCCTGCTGGCCGCTGAACACACCGAGCTGAAGATCACCCTCATCGAGTCCAGCGATGTGCCGACCATCGGCGTCGGCGAAGGCACCTGGCCGTCCATGCGCGACACGYTGCGCCGCATCGGCCTGTCCGAGCCCGAGTTCATCCGCCGCTGCCAGGTCTCGTTCAAGCAGGGCTCACGCTTCGACGGCTGGGCTCGTGGTGCCGCGGGTGCTGATGGCGACCGCTACTACCACCCCTTCATGCTGCCCGTCGGCTACGGCGACGCGGACCTCGTGCAGGCTTGGCTGGCCACCCAAGGCCAGCGCCCCTTTGCCGACGTCGTCAGCCCCTCGGTGCAGGTCTGCGAGGCCGGCCGCGCGCCCAAGCAGGTGCAGACGCCCGAGTTCGCCGCCGTCGCCAACTACGCCTATCACTTCGATGCCGGCCTGTTTGGCCAGCTGCTGCGCGAGCACGCCGTTGCCAAGCTCGGTGTGCACCACGTCATCGACCATGTCGACGCAGTGCTGTCGCACGAGAACGATGACATTGCCGCGCTGCAGACCCGCGAGCATGGCGAAATCAAAGCCGACCTCTTCATCGACTGCTCAGGCCTCACCTCGCGCTTGATCGGCCAGCACTTCGGCGTGGCGCTGAAGAGCGAGCGCGACGTGCTCTTCAACGATGCRGCCATGCCCGTGCAAGTGCCCTATGCCCAGGCCGACGCGCCGCTGGCCTCCTGCACCATTGCCACCGCCTGGGCCAAGGGCTGGATCTGGGACATCGGCCTGCCCTCGCGCCGCGGCGTCGGCTGCGTCTACTCTCGCGCACACGCCAGCGACGACGAGGCCCATGCGGCGCTGACCGCCTATCTCGACGCCACCGGTGCGCCGGCCGAGCGGCCCACGCCACGCTCCATCCGCTTCGACCCGGGCTACCGCGAACAGTTCTGGGTGCGCAACTGCGTCGCCATCGGCCTGGCCTCGGGCTTCATCGAGCCGCTGGAGGCCTCGGCCCTCGCACTCGTCGAGCTGTCCGCCCAGCGGCTGTGCGACGAGCTGCCGATGACGCGCGCTTCCATGGAAGCCGTCGCGCGCCGCTTCAACGACGACTTCAGCTACCGCTGGGCCCGCGTCATCGACTTTCTGAAGCTGCATTACGCGCTCAGCCAACGCGACGACAGCGACTACTGGCGCGCCCATCGCGACCCGGCCACCTGGCCCGAGCGCCTGCGCGAGCTGCTGCCGCAGTGGCAGATGCGTGCACCAGCGCGGCATGACTTCGGCCGCATCGACGAGGTCTTCCCCTCGGCCAGTTACCAGTACGTGCTCTACGGCATGGGTTTCCGCCCTGACGCTGAAAGCCTGCCCGCCGCCAAACTCCAGGCAGCCCAGGCCTGCTTCGACGAAGCCTCCCGCCAGGCCCGCCGCTTCGTGCCCGGCCTGCCCGGCCACCGCAGCCTGCTCGACCATATTCACAAGACCGAGACATGACCCGCCCCACCCTGCTCGACAACGTCACCCACCGCCATCTGCGCGTCCACGCCGAGCGCTCCGCCGCCCTGGGCGATGCGCGCCAGTCGGCCTTGGCCCTGCCCGCCGAGTTCCGCCAGTTGCAGGCTCATTTCCCCATCGTCTTCCAGCTGGTTGAAGGCGCCGCAGCCGGGACCGGTTTCCAGCCCGTCGCCCTGTTCGGCCTGGAGGAAGGCCAGAACCTCTTCCTGACCGACACGGGCTGGGATGCCCCCGTCGTACCCATGGCCCTGCAGCGCGATCCCTTCATGATCGGCCGCGCTCCAGACGACAGCCTGCAGTTGCACATCGACATGGACAGCCCGCGCATCGTGCGGCCCGAGGATGGCGAGGTCGGCACCGCCATCTTCATGCCGCACGGCGGCTTCAGCGAGTACCTCGACCATGTCGTGCAGCTGATGGAGCACCTGCACGCCCAGGCCCAGCACCTGCCCGTCTTCATCGAGGCGCTGACCCGCCACCAGTTGCTGGAGCCCTTCGTCATCGACATCGAATCGACGAGCGGCGAGCCGGGCCGGCTGTCGGGCCTCTTCACCATCCACGAGGAGCGCCTCGCCGCCTTGCCGGGCGACGCGCTGGAAGCCCTGGCCCGCGAGGGCCATCTGCTGCCCATCTATATGCAGATCGCGTCGCTGCAGCAGTTGCAAGACCTTGTCGAGCGACAAAGCAAGCTCTGATCATGCAAGCAGTACCGGCCTGGACGGGGCCTTTCGACCCGAACAACCTGCCCGCCGAACTGCTGACCGGCGACCGGCCCTATGTCGTGCGTGGTGGCTTCGCGCACTGGCCCGTCGTTCAGGCCGCACGTCAGTCCGACGAGGCCCTGGCCCGCTATCTGATGGGCTTCTACAACGGCGTGCGCATCGGCCTTTTCCAGCTGGCGCCCGAGGCCCGTGGCCGCGTCTTCTATGCCGACGAGACGCTGACCAGCTTCAACTTCAGCCGCTACGCCGCGACGCTGGACCAGGTGCTGACCGGCCTGCTCGGCCTGGCTGCAACGCCCGAGCCACCCGCCCTCTATGTCGGCTCGACGACCGTGGAGGCCGTGCTGCCTAGCTTCCTCGATGCCAACGTGCTGGGCTTGGGCAACCGCGACGCCCTGGTCAGCCTGTGGCTGGGCAACCGCACCCGCATCGCCGCCCACTACGACCTGCCGGACAACCTCGCCATCGTCGCCGCCGGCCGGCGCCGCTTCACGGTCTTCCCGCCCGAGCAGATAGCCAACCTCTACATGGGCCCGCTCGACCCGACACCTGCCGGTCAGCCCGTCAGTCTGGTCGACTTCGAGAAGCCCGACCTCGAGCGCTTCCCGCGCTTCGCCCGTGCGCTCGACGCCGGCGAGGTGGCCGAGCTCGAACCGGGCGACGCCATCTTCATCCCCAGCATGTGGTTCCACCACATCGAAGGGCTGGCGCCGGTCAACCTGCTCATCAACGCCTGGTGGCGCCAGACGCCGGACTACGTCGACTCGCCGCTGAGCACCCTGCACCTGGCGCTGATGACGCTGCGCGACCTGCCCGAGAAGGAGCGTCGCGTCTGGCAGCACCACTTCCAGCATTTCGTCTTTGGCGCCGACGAGTCCACCTGGGCCCACATCCCCGAGGCCGCCCGCGGCCTGCTCGGCCCCATCGACGACACCCTTTCGCGCCAGGCCCGCGCGCAACTCCTGACCCAGTTGAAACGATGAACACCACCATGAAGGAATTCAACCGCGTCGTCATCGCCGGCGGCGGCACCGCCGGCTGGATGATGGCCGCCCTGATGGGCAAGCTGCTTGGCAAGCGGCTCGACATCAAGCTGGTCGAGTCCGAGGAGATCGGCACCGTCGGCGTCGGCGAGGCCACCATTCCCGCGCTGCACACGTATCACAACCTGCTCGGCATCAACGAGGCCGAGTTCATGGCCGCCACCAACGCCACCTTCAAGCTCGGCATCGCCTTTGAGGGCTGGAAGGACATCGGCCAGGACTACTTCCACTCTTTCGGCTCGACAGGCAACGACCACTGGAGCGCAGGCTTCCAGCACTTCTGGCTCAAGGGCCGCGCGGAAGGCCTGTCCAAGACCTACACCGACTACAACCCCGAAACGGTCGCCGCCTACGCCAACCGCTTCGCCCACCTGCCGCGCAATGGGCTGAACTACGCGTACCACATGGACGCCGGCCGCTACGCCAAATACCTGCGCGCCATGAGCGAGGGCTACGGCGTGCAGCGCATCGAGGGCAAGATCGGCGCCGTGCTGATGGACGGCCCGCAGGGCAAAGATGGCGACATCACTGCCCTGCAGATGCAGGACGGCACGCGCATCGACGGTGACCTCTTCATCGACTGCACGGGCTTTCGCTCCATGCTGATCGGCGAAGCCCTGGGCGTGGGCTACGAGGACTGGTCCTACTGGCTGCCCTGCGACCGCGCCGTGGCTGTGCAGACCGCCTCCGTGCGCGAGGCCTGGCCCTACACCCGCTCCATCTGCCACCCCTTCGGCTGGCAATGGCGCATCCCGCTGCAGAACCGCGTCGGCAACGGCCTGGTCTACAGCAGCAAGGAGCTCAGCGACGCTGACGCGCCCGAGGTGCTGAAGAAGAGCGTCGAGGGCGAGCTGCTGATCCAGCCGCGCGTGCTCAAGTTCCTGCCCGGCCAGCGCGACAAGGTCTGGCATCGCAACTGCATCGCCGTGGGCCTGGCCAGCGGCTTCGTCGAGCCGCTGGAGTCCACCAGCATCCACCTCATCCAGCGCGCCGCCATCCGCCTGATGCAGACCTTCCCGCAGGGCGGCATCCAGCAGTCCGACGTCGACGAGTTCAACCTGCAGTCCAAGCGCGAGCTGGAGCACATCCGCGACTTCATCGTGCTGCATTACACCGTCAACGAGCGCACCGACTCCAAGCTCTGGAAGCACGTGCGCGAGATGGACCTGCCCGCCACGCTGCGCCACCGCATCGACCTCTTCCGCGAGACCGGCCGCGTCTTCCGCCCCAGCGACGAGCTGTTCGCCGAGAACTCCTGGGTCCAGGTCATGATGGGCCAGGGCATCACGCCCGAGCGCTACCACCCGGTGGCCGACCTGATGGGCAAGCAGGAGCTGGCCACCTTCCTCGGCGACATCCACCTCAAGGTCTCGCGCACCGTGGCCGGGCTGCCGCAGCACCAGGCCTACGTCGAGCAGCTCTGCGCGCCCTATCGCAACGCGACGACGGCGCAGCTGGCGGCCACGCCGCTGCGGGCTTGAGGGGTGCAGCTAGCTTGGCGGGGCTGACGGCTTTCGGCCAGTTGCTGACCTTCGGTGACGACCGCCAACAGGAGGTCTACCGGGCCGATGCGACGCCGCTCGCATACCATCGTGGCGCCACCCGAAGTCGAGGCAAGGCGAGGAATTGTCCAAGGTGAAGACAATGCTAGACGCCGTCCAAGTGGTGGCCGACCCGCCGCAGCCATCCAGTGTTGGGGCGCCACGCATAGGAACGGGCGACGGGCCATATCGGCGCCGTTTCAAAATGGAGCCACTCCGCCGCCGTCCCAATCTTGAGATTGAGAAGGCCTCCATTTGCCGCTCCATGCTGCACGGCCACCACAGCGGCGGAACATTGCTTCTGCTGTTGGCCGCGGCTCGGCAAGCTTGAGCGAACCACGGCTCGTGCCGGCCCCCGTACTCATCATCACGAAGCGGGTGGCGTAACGACCGGCTCAGAATCGCAGTTCCTTGTTCTCCCGTTGAGCTCAGGGGGGAAATGGAGCCGGGTTCGCCAAGTAGGCCTTGAAC
>NZ_JBFUMO010000039.1:0-21951 GCF_054049355.1 Roseateles sp. P5_E11
GCGCAACGCTTTGCGATTGCACCCTGGAAGCTGGGCGAGACGGCTGGCGCGTCCGCTCTGCATGGGCTGGACCTGGCCGCACTGCGCACCCAGGCCGAGACTGCGAACGTGCGCCTCGCCGCCGTGCGGCCGGCCTGGGCTGCTTGGCTGGCCTCGCTGCCGGCCGCGACGCGCGCCGGCTCGGGCCGTGCGGTCTGGCATGAGGGCGATGTTTCGGTCGTCATCCAGCTCGACCGCGGCCATGTCACCGGCCTGCAGTCGCGCCGCGTACAGCAGATCGCCGATCTCGGTGGCGACGCGCCTCTCGCCGTCGGCACGCCCGCCGACGAACTCATTCCCCAGCCCGGCCCCGTCACGCCGCAGCCTGATTTCCTGCCGCGCAGTGGCCGCTCGCCCTTGGCCTGGCCGCTGGCCGCAACCGGCGCTCTGGTGCTGGCCACGGCCGCATGGAGTGCCGTCGACAGCCATCGCGGCCTCGACGTCGCCCAGGCCGCGCGCGACCGCGTCGCCACGCTGCGCCCGGCATCGGTACCCAAGCCCGCCGCGCGCGGCCGCGCCGAACCGGCCGAGAACCGCTCGGCCAATGAAGCCCGCGCCTTGCTGGCCATGCCCTGGGAGCCACTGCTGACCCGTGTCGAGACCGCGGGCGCTGAGGCCAAGACCATCGCTTGGCTGGGCATGGACGCCAACGCCGGCCGCGGCGAGTTGCGCCTGGAAGGCCTGACGCCCGACAAGTTATTGGCCCTGCAGCTGGCCGAGCAGCTTGGCACGACGCCGGGCTGGCGCCAGGTCGTGCTGTCGCGCTTCTCGGCCGCCGAGACGGGCCTGGTTGGCCAGCGCTTCGAGATCAATGCCCGCGTGGCGACCGGAGGCGGTTCGTGAAGCGGCCCGCCTTCATCAAGGCTCCGGTCAAGGCGCTCGGCTGGCCCGGCCTGGCCGGCCTGGCGGCATTGGTCCTTGCCGTGGTCGCCGTCGTGCTCAGCCAGCGTTGGGACRCTCAGGCCGTCAAGTTGCAGACCGAGGCCCGCGAGCTGCGTGCCAAGGCCCGTCCCGCCGTGGCGGCAGCGTCCGCGCCGGTCAGCGTGCAGCAATGGCAGGCCACGCTGCCACCATCGAGCAGCCGCCAGCAGCGCCTTGCCGACCTGCTGGAACTGAGCATCCGCCTGGACCTGAACGGCGCRCGCACCGAGCACCGGCTGTCCACGTCCGAGGGCCTGGAGCGGCTGCGCGTGACCATGCCGGTCACCGGCAGCTACGGCCAGGTGCGGCGCTTCATTGCCGCGGCACTCGAACATGATCCGGCGCTGAGCCTGGACTCGGTCAAGCTGCGCCGTGTCAGCCCGATGGCGGCCGATGTCGATGCCGAACTGCAGTGGTCGCTGCACGGAAGGGCTGCGCCATGAAGCCGACGTCGCCCCGTCAACTTGCCCTCGGCGGCGCGCTCGTCGCGACGCTGGCCGCGACGGCCTGGGTGGCGACGCGCCCCGATGACGAGGCCGTGACGCCGGTCGCAGCGCCAGCCCGTCGCCCGGTTGCCACCGCTTCGCCAACCTCTGCCGCGCCTGCGCCGGTGGACGGCGCCCGCCAACCCTGGGCCGAGGCCCCCGCGTCCCAACTGGCTGCCTGGCAACCCCCGCCGCCACCGCCGCCTCCACCGGCGCCAGCCCCGGTCGCTGCTGCACCACCGCCGCCCCCAGTCGCGCCGCCGGCGCCCTACCAGATGATCGGCCGCGTCATTGAAGGCGAGGGCGCCAAGGCGGTCGAGGTTGCCTTGCTGACCGGCCCAAACAAGGCGCTGAGTGCCAAGCGCGGCGACGTCATCGACGGCCAGTGGCGCGTCGAGCAGGTCTCCGACAGCGGCGTGCGCCTGACCTGGCTGCCAGGCCAGCTTCCCCAGAACATCGTCTTCAGGCCCATCCCATGAAGCAGCTCTTCCTTCTCTTCCCGGGAAAACGCCGGGCCGCCCCAAGTTTTCTCGCTCCCCTCGGGGGGCGGACGACGTTCCACGTCGTCCTTGGGGCATTTGTGACTGTGCTGCTCGTGGCCTGCGCCAATCCGGCGTTGCGCCAGGCCGAAGACCTCGGCCGCAGCAACCAGTGGCCGGCCGCCCTGCGTGTGCTGGACGATGCCCGTGCCAAGGACCCGAACGACCCGCAATTGCGCGCCGCCCAGGTGCGCGCCCGCGAACAGGCCACGGCCCGCCTCATCCTGCAGATCGAAGCCCTGCGCGGCGCCGGGCGTTGGGACGAGGCTTCGGCCTTGCTGAGCCAGTTGGCTCTGGCCGACGCCAAGCACCCGCGCCTGGTCGCCTTGACCACCGAGGTGGAGCGCAGCCGCCGCCAGGATGCCCAGCTGGCCACCGGCCGCGCGGCGCTGAAGGAGGGCCGCCTTGAGCGCGCTGAAGGCGTGGCCCGCGAGATCCTGGCCGAGTCGCCCCAGCATCCCGGCGCCCGCCTGCTGGCCAGCCAGGTCGCCCAGGCGCGGCCGCTGGAAGCGGCGGTCGGCGAGCTGGGCCCGGCCTTCCAGAAGCCCGTCACGCTGGAGTTCCGCGAGGCGCCGCTGCGCCAGGTCTTCGAGGCGCTGTCCCGCTCCAGCGGCGTCAACTTCGTCTTCGACAAGGACGTGCGCGCCGATGCCCGCGTGACCGTGTTCCTGCGCAACGTGACGATGGACGAGGCCATGCGCGTCATCCTCGGCACCCAGCAACTRGACCGCAAGCTGCTCAACGAAACCTCGGTGCTGATCTTTCCCAACACGGCCGCCAAGCAGCGCGAGCACCAGGAGCTGATCACCCGCACCCTCTACCTGACCAACGCCGACGTGAAGCAGGTGCAGGCCATGGTGCGCACGATTGCCAAGGTGCGCGACATCCACATCGACGAGCGCCTGAACCTGCTCATCGTGCGCGACACGCCCGAGGTGCTGAGACTGGTGGAAAAGCTCATCGCCTCGGTCGACCTGCCCGAGCCCGAAGTGATGCTCGAGGTTGAGGTCATGGAACTGGCTACCGACCAGGTCGACTCGCTGGGCCTGCAGTGGCCGGAGGAATTGCAGGTGGGCATCAGCGACGCGACGGGTGCGATCCCGTCGCGCGTCTTCATCGGCGGCAAGAACCCCATCAACTTCCGCGCCAGCATCGCCAACCCTACTGTGATCGCCACGCTGCGCGGCACGGCGGGCAACTCCAACATCCTGGCCAACCCCAAGATCCGCGTGCGCAACCATGACAAGGCCAAGGTTCACATCGGCCAGAAGCTGCCGGTGTTCACGACGACGACCAACTTCACCGGCTCCACCTCCGTCGCGGCCTCGGTCAGCTACCTGGACGTCGGCTTGAAGCTTGACGTCGAGCCCACCATCCAGCTCGACAACGACGTCGTCATCAAGATCGGCCTGGAAGTCAGCAACCTGATCCGCCAGGTCACCGGCCCCGGCGGCACGACGGCCTACGAAATCGGCACCCGCAACACCTCCACCGTGCTGCGCCTGGCTGACGGTGAGACGCAGGTGCTGGCCGGCCTCATCAACGACGAGGACCGCAAGAGCGGCACCGGCATCCCGGGCCTGTCGCGCATCCCCGTGCTGGGCCGCCTGTTCGGCACCCAGACCGACACGCGCAACAAGACCGAGGTGGTGTTGCTGATCACGCCGCGCGTGGTACGCAACCTGGCCGTGCCCGATGCGTCCCTCACACGCCTGGCCAGCGGCACCGATGCCAGCCCCGGCGCCTTCAGCAGCCTGCTGCGGCGCGATGCCCGGGTCGGTGTGGCGCCCAGCAGTGGCGGCGCCGCCGCGCCGGCCGCGCAAGCGCAGCCCAGCGCGGCCCCTGCCGAGGCCCTGCTGAAGCTGGACGTGACGCCGCAGATCCCGGCCGGCGGTACCGTCTCGGTCGCGCTGAAGAACGACAGCGGCCTGCAGATCAAGGGCGAGCTGGAATACGACGCGGCCAAGCTCACACCGGCCCAGCCCCTGCAGGGCGTCACGCCCGGGCGCTATCCCGTCGAGCTGGCGCCACGCGGTGAACGCGTCGTCGCCTTCCGCGCCCTGCCGCCGGCGGCCGGCCAGGTGCTCAACATCGGCGTCAGCTCGCTGTCGGCCAGCGGACTGAATGGCGAATCGGCATCGGTGCGACTTGAAGGCTCGGGCCTGCTGACCGTCGAGGCGGTAAGGTGAAACTGCCCCTCGCCCTGCTTCGCGCCGCTGAACGCGGGCGAATCCGGTCGGTCCCCCGAGGGGACGGCGATGCTTGCCGGCTTGACCGGCCAGCATCGCCAGAACGGGCCGGCTTGGGAGCGGCCCGGCGCTCGGCCCGCGGGCGTCACGCGGGTTTTGTTCGTGGCTTTACGCTGATCGAGATGCTGGTCGTGCTGGCCATGCTGGGCGTGCTCGCGTCTGCCGCGCGGCCCTTGCTCGAGATGTCGGTGCAGCGCAGCCGCGAGCACGAGCTGCGCCAGTCGCTGCGCACGTTGCGCGAGGCGCTTGACGCCTACAAGCGCGCCACCGAGACCGGCAGCATCGTGCAAAGCCCCGAGGACAGCGGCTACCCACAGAAGCTGCAGCTGCTGGTCGACGGCGTGGCCGATGCCAAGTCGCCCAACGGCCGCAAGATCTATTTCCTGCGCCGCCTGCCGCGCGACCCCTTCGCGCCTGCAGAGCTGAGCGCGGCCGAGACCTGGGGCCTGCGCGCTTACGACAGCCCGCCCGACGACCCGCGTGCGGGCAAGGACGTGTTCGACGTCTATTCGCGCTCGGAGCGCAAGGCGCTGGATGGTTCGCGGCTGAAGGACTGGTGATGGCCAGGCAACGCGGCTTCACCCTCATCGAACTGATCGTCGTCATGGCCATCGTGGCACTGCTGGCGTCCATTGCCGCGCCGCGCTACTTCACATCGCTGCACAAGAGCAAGGAGACGGCCCTGCTGCAGTCGTTGACGACGATGCGCGATGCCATCGACCAGTACGCCGCCGACAAGGGCCGGTATCCCGAGTCGCTGCAGGAGCTGGCCGCGGCGCGCTATATCCGCGGCATTCCCGAGGACCCGCTGACCGCCAGCCGCGAGACCTGGATCGAGCTGCCGCCACCGACTGAGATGCAGGCCAGCGGCCGGGTCTGGGATGTGCGCAGCGGCGCCGCCGGGCGCTCGGCGGACGGCAGGCTCTATGCGGACTGGTAGCAGCCGCACGCGGGGCTATTCCTACCTCGCGGTGCTCTTCCTCGTCGCGTTGACCGCGGCGGGCCTGGCAGCCCTGGGCCAGGCCTGGAGCACGGCGGCCCAGCGCGAGCGCGAGCGGGAGCTGCTGTTCCGCGGCGGCGAGATCGCGCGCGCCATCGTGGCCTATGCGGCGGCCACGCCCAACCCGCCGCAGCAATACCCGCGCAGCCTGGACGACCTGCTCATCGACAACCGCGTACCGAAGCCGCGGCGCCATCTGCGCCGCGCCTATGAGGACCCCTTCACCGGCAAGGCGGACTGGGAGCTGGTGGCCGAACCCGGCCAGCCCGGCGCGTTCAGTGCCGTGCGCAGCCGCTCTGAGCATGCGTTGCTGCGCGAGGTTGGCCCGGACGGCTTGCCGGTCCGGATTGCGCGCGACCTGCTCTTCTCGCCACGCACCGTGGCCAACCTGCAACTGCCCGCCGACCCCGCTTCGGCTGCCTCAGCGGCCAGTGGCGCGTCAAGGTGATTTGTCCTATGAAATTTCATACGGGTTAGTCAAGTCTGCTGACTCGGTGAATACCCGTTCCCCCCTTGCTTGGATGCCGGGCAACTGGGGATGGCCGTGAAATCCTGCTCGCACAGAATCGGCCGCCTAAATGGACGCTTTGTCCATTGGCAGGACATCAACACGGCCCACGCCGTCGACGATGCCGCGGTGCCTTCGGCGCTGCCCCGCCTGCTCGGTAGATTCAACTGATCAAAGAAAGTGGGTAGTTAAATGAAGAAGGTATTGACCTTGGTCGCGCTGGCCGCGGCCGCATTCACGGCGTCGATGGGCGCCCAGGCGGGCGTGCTGCGCTCGACCATCGATTTCGAGACGCCGATCGACGGCTCGCCCTTCCTGTCGTACCCGGGTTTGCCGCTGCTGGGCAATGGCGACGAGTTCTATCAGCCGGGTATCGCCGGCCACACGATGTTCTTCGACCCGTTCTCCAACAGCGCCCTTGCGCAGCCGGCAGATCTCGTTGGCGTGATGGCCGCAGGTGCGGATTGCTTTGGTGCGCAGTGCCCCGTGAACAACGCCAGCACCTACATCGGCCTGCTGGATGACGCCGTGCTGCTGTTCGGCGCCAACGACGGCTTCCGCTTCTCAATCAAGAGCTTCAAGGCAAGCTTCATCGGCAATGGCGACCCCATCGCCGCGACCCCCGGCTTCGTACGCCTGCAAGGTGTGCGCAATGGCGTGTCGACCACCGCCACCTTCGCGCTGACCGGCCTGGACGCGGCGGGCAACCTGAACTTCGGAACCTACAGCACCGGCGCCTTCGGCAACACCGAGTGGGACTATGTCTACGCCTTCGGCTTCGCCTGCCCCACGCCGGGCACCACCGGCAGCTGCACGGCCTTTGGCACCGACCGAGCCCAGTTCGCGCTGGATGACGTCGTCATCGAGCACGTGCCCGAGCCCGCCAGCCTCGCTCTGCTGAGCGTCGCCGGCCTTGCCGCCTTCCGGGCCAGCCGCCGTCGCGCTGTCTGATCCGCCGTTTGCATCGAAAGGACTCTTTGATGAAGATGAAACTCAAGCCCGCCGCACTGGCGACGCTGGTTCTGCTCTCAGGTTTGGCCACAAGCTCCTTTGCGCAGGATCGCAAGACCTACATCGTCCAGCTCAAGGACGAACCCGCTGCCTCCTACCAGGGCACGGTGTCAGGCCTGGCCGCCACCCAACCGGCAGCCGGTGAAACCTTCAAGTACGGCAGCGCTGCCGTGCAGGCCTACATCAGCTATCTGAGCCAGCAGCAAAGCAATGTGATCTCCTTGGTCGGCAATGCGCCCGTCCTGGCGACCTACAAGACCGTGTTCAACGGTTTTGCCGCCAGCCTGACGGATGACGAAGCCCGCTCGCTGAGCACCAACAGCCAGGTCGTCGGCCTGTGGCAGGACGAAGCCCGCAAGCTCGACACCATCTCCACCAGCAAGTTCCTGGGCCTGACCGCCCCGGGCGGCCTGTGGTCGCAGACCGCCGGCGGCTCTGCCATCAAGGGCGAGAACCTGGTGATCGGCGTCGTCGACCTGGGCATCTGGCCCGAGAACCCCGCCTTCTTCGACCGTGTCGATGCCAACGGCGTGCCGAGCAACAACCCGGCCGACACCCTGGTCTATGGCCCCAAGCCCGCCACCTATACCGGTGGCTGCGTGGCTGGCGAGGGCATCGACCCCGCCAAGCATTGCAACAACAAGCTGATCGGCATCCAGCATTTCAACGCGGGCTTCATCGCCTCCGGCCGGACCCCGCACTGGACGTCGTTCGCCTCGGGCCGCGATGACCTGGGCGGTGCGACCGGCCACGGTGGCCACGGTGACCACACCGCCTCCACGGCGGCGGGCAACTCCAATGTCACGKCCATCGTCAACGGCATCGCCCTGGGTCAGGCCTCCGGCATGGCGCCGCGCGCTCGCGTCGCGGCCTACAAGGTCTGCTACACCTATGTGGACGTGGCCGCCACCGACGGCACCGGCAGCACCAACAGCTGCTTCACCACCGACTCCGTGGCCGCCATCGACAAGGCCGTGGCGGATGGCGTCAACGTCATCAACTTCTCGATCAGCGGCTCGCAGACCTCGGTCAACGACCCCGTCGAGCAAGCCTTCTACCGCGCCTCGATCGCCGGCGTCTTCGTCGCTGCTTCGGCAGGCAACAGCGGCCCCGGCCAGGCTGTCGCCCACATCAGCCCGTGGCTGACGACGGTGGCCGCATCCACGCATGACCGCGCCTTCAACGGCGACGCCACGCTGGGCAATGCCGCCAAGTACACCGGCGCCTCGCTGAACAGCCTGGCAGAAGTGAACAACCAGCTCATCATCCGCGCCGAGGATGCGGGCGTTGCCGGTGCCAGTGCCAACCTGAACCTGTGCTTCAGCAACCCGCTCGAACTGGACCCCGCCAAGGTGGCCGGCAAGATCGTGGTCTGCACGCGCGGCACCAATGCCCGTGTCGACAAGAGCCTGGCCGTGCTGAACGCCGGTGGCGTCGGCATGATCATGCAGGACAACGGCGCTGGCCTGGTGGCCGAGGCCCATTCGGTGCCGACCGTGCACGTCACGACCGCCGACGGCGCTGCGATCAAGACCTATGCCCAGACGGCCGGCGCGACCGCCAGCATCAGCAAGTTCTACATCGGCACCGCCCCGGCGCCGATCATGGCCAACTTCTCGTCGCGTGGCCCGAACGCCGGTGACAGCAACGTCCTCAAGCCCGATGTGACGGCACCGGGCGTGGACGTCATCGCCCAGGTCACCCCGGCCCTGAGCCAGGGTGACCGCGACGCCGTCGCCGCCGGCACGCTGGTACCCGGACCGGCATGGGCGTCCTACCAGGGCACGTCCATGTCCAGCCCGCACGTGGCTGGCCTGGCCTTGCTTCTCAAGCAGGCTCACCCGACCTGGGGCCCCGGCGCCATCAAGTCGGCGCTGATGACCACGGCCTACTCAACGCTCAACGACGGTCTGGCCGGCCTGTCCAACGGCCTGCTGCCCTGGTCGCAAGGCTCGGGCCACGTGCAGGCAAATAGCGCCACCGACCCCGGCCTGGTCTACAACTCGGGCAAGAACGACTGGGTCAAGTACCAGTGCAAGGTGAACAAGGCTGCGGTGGTGCCGGCCAGCGACTGCACGAACATCGGCACGCTCTCCGAGACGTCCGACCTGAACCTGGCGACGATGACGGCCGGTACCGTCATCGGCTCCGTCACCTTCCCGCGCACGGTTACCAATGTGGGTAGCAGCAGTGCCACCTACAACGCCACCGCCAGCGTGCCGGGCTTCACGACCGTCGTGACGCCGTCCTCGCTGACCCTGGCCCCGGGCGCTTCGGCCGCCTTCACGGTCAAGCTGACCACGACGACCGCCACCGAAGGTGTTTGGAACTATGGCCAGCTGGTGTGGAACGACGGCACGCACACCGTGCGTTCGCCCATCCAGGCCAAGGTGGGCAAGGCGATCTCGGCCCCGGCCGAGTTCACCGGCACCACGGTTTCCGGCACCAAGCTGTTCACGGTCCGCACCGGCTTCGCTGGCCGCATGGGCTCGTCGGCAGGCGGTATGAAGGAAGTGACGCTGTCCGCGCCGGCCACCCTGGCTCRGAAGGCCACCAGCAGCGCCCAGCTCAAGGCCGTCTGCCAGGCCGGTGCCGACACCGCCAACGTCAAGGTCTACAGCTTCAGCGTTCCGGCCAACACCCTGGTGGCGCGCTTCGGTCTGCGCGATGTTGATGTCGGTGCCGCCGGCGACGACAACGACATGATGCTGCTCTACCCGAACAACACCACCTCGGCGTACTCGGGCAATGACGGTTCCAACGAGACGGTGCAGGTGCTCGCACCTGCCGCAGGCACCTACAAGGTCTGCGTGGTGGCTTACGGCGGCAGTGCTGCCATGACCCACACCCTGTCGAGCTGGATCGTCAAGGCCGGTGACGGCGCTGGTCTGAGGATGGCCATGCCTTCGCAGGTCTATGCCGGCAGCACGGCCACCGTCGGCCTGACCTGGTCTGGCCTGGCCACGGGCAAGCGCTATGTCGGCGCCTTCCAGCTGCTGGATGCAGGTGGTGTGGCCCAGACGACGACCGTGGTGCGTGTGTCGACCGACGGCGTTGTGCCGGTGCTCAACGAGCCCAACACCGTGGCGGCCAAGCTGGCCGACGGCGTCGCTCAGTAAGCAGCAGGCTTTACAGCCACTCCCAAAGCCGCAGGCCGCAAGGCCGGCGGCTTTTTTCTATGTGGGCGCGACTTTCAGCGTGCGCTGGCGGGCGTGGCGAGCTGGCAGCGCCCGGCCACGCAAGCCGCACCGGGGTCGGCCACCATCRCGCAGTTGGAGAGCATGCCGCTGGCCTCAATCTCGCGCTTGTGGGCCTGGGCCTGACGAGTGGCGATTTCGGCGAGACGTTGAGCGTCCGTGCTTTCGCTGGACCAGGCCAGATAGCCGGCCGGACCTCCGCAGGCCTTGGCGCCGACGGCGATGGTGCGGCACTGCGCGTCTGCCTTGCAGGCCGCAGGGCCGATCAACGCGCGCAGCTCGCGGCCGAGCCGGACGGACTCGGTTTCGGCCGCGGCTGAAGCGGCCGGCGTGGTCGGGGCTGGGGGCGGCGTCTGGGCGCAGCTGGCGAGGGCGGCCCAGGCGAGCAGGGGGGCGAGCAATCGGTGGGGTTTCATGCCCCCATGGTGGGCTCCGCGTCGGCGCTTGGCAACAACTAGGATTCGGCCATGCGAGCCTTGTTGCCTCTGTTGCTGGGCCTGACTGCCCTGGCGCCCGCCGTGGCCCAGCAGAGCTGCCAGCCCGACGCCGCTGCAGTCCAGGCCGTGCTGAACGCCTTGCGCGCCCAGCCCCAGGCCTGCGGCGAGCGCCTCTGGCCCGCCGTGGCAGCCCTGCGCGCCAGCCCCGTGCTGGCGGAATCAGCCCGCCGCTACGCCGAGGAACTGGCCGCCCGCGACCGCATCGACCATGTCGGCGCCGCAGGCACGTCGCTGCGCACGCGGCTGCGCGAGGCAGGCTATCTGATGCGCTCGGCCGGCGAGAACCTGGCTGGCGGGCCGGAAACCCTGGACGAGGCCATGGCGCAATGGCTGGCCAGCCCGGCGCATTGCGAGAACCTGATGGCGGTTGACTTCCAGGAGTTCGGCCTGGCCTGCGTGACAGGGCCGGGGCGGCTGCAGCGCTACTGGGTGCTGCATCTCGCAGCACCCGCCACGCGACCTAAATCCAGCCCAGATCGATAGCGCGCAGCACCGCCTGTGTGCGGTCCCTCACGCCCATCTTGGAGAAGATGGCCGAGCAGTGGTTCTTGATGACGCCTTCGCTGTTACCCAGCAGGCCGGCGATCTCCGTGTTGCTGCGGCCGCTGGCCACCAGGCGCAGCACCTGCAGCTCCTTCGGTGAAAGCGGATCGGGATGATCGGCCGCGGTGAAGGCGCGCTCGCCACCCTTGGCTTCCATGCGTGTGGTGAGAGACGGCCGCAGCGCGGTGCCGCCCGCGTGCACGTCGCGCAGGGCCTGGGCCAGCGTCTCGGGGCTGATGGCCTTGAGCAGGAAGCCGCGGGCGCCGGCGCGCACGGCTTCGTCGAAGGCGGCCGTGTCGTCGAAGGTGGTCAGCAGGACGGTCGGCAGCCGCAGGGCCCGCGCGGCCAGCGCGCGGATCAGGCCGATGCCGTCCAGGCGCGGCATGCGCATGTCGGACAGGATGACATCGGGCATGTCGTCGGCGGGGGCGGCGGACAGCCATTCGAGCGCTTCGGCGCCGTCGCTGGCCTCGCCGACGACCTTGAGCTCGTCGTGCAGCGCGAGCAACCCCTTGAGGCCTTCACGCACCAGTTGCTGGTCCTCGACCAGCAGGATCTTGATCACACCCATCGTGGACATCTCAACTCGATTCGAAATCCCGGGCTGGTGCGCGTCACGCACATCTGCCCACCCAGCTCGGTCATGCGCTCGGCCATGCCCGAGAGGCCATTGCCAAAGCCCTCGGCACGGCCCTCGTGCCAGTTCGGCGCGCCTCGCCCATCATCGTCGATGCTGACGGTGACCTCATCCCGTCCTTCCCCTAGCCCGCGCAGCTCCACCTGCACGCGACGCGCACCGGCGTGGCGCACGCTGTTGGTCACGCCTTCCTGTACGCAGCGCAGCAGCGCGTGGGCTGCCCGCGGACCGAGATCGCGGGCGGCGTCGTCCAGCGTCAGCTCGATGCGCATGCTGGCAATGCCCTCGGCCAGGGCCTGCAGCGCGGCGGACAGGTCGATGCGCTGCGAGCTGCGCTGCTGCGACACGGCCTCGCGCACGTCCGCCAGCAACTGCGCGGCCACGCCCTCGGCGCGCCCCATCGCCTGGCCCGCGCCCGAGGTGTCTTCGCGCGCCAGCAGGGCGCCACCGAGCTGCRACTGCAGGTTGAGTGCCGTCAGGTGGTGGCCCATCAGGTCGTGCAGCTCGCGGGCGATCTGCATGCGCTCGTTGTAGCGCATTTGTTCGGCCAGCAGGTGCTCGCCCGACATCTGCTCTGCCAGCACGGCCTGCAACCAACGGCGCTTCTCGCCCTCGGCCGCGGCCATGCGCCCGAGACCAAAGGCCAGGCCGTGCAGGGCCAGCATGGCGAACAGCATGCCGAACTGGTCCAGCCAGGCCGTCGTCGATGCGTACACGTAGATGCCGGTGTTCAGCACCACCTGAGCGGTCGCAAAACCCAGCGCCAGCCGCGCCGGCAGCACGACGGCGCCCAGCGCCGTGACGAGGAAGGGCAGGCCCGGCGTCACGCCGAAGGCCAGCAGGTCGACAAGCAGCAGCCAAGCCAGGCGATGGTTCACCGGCAGCGCCGTCTGGCCCTGGCGTGCGAGCCGGAAGATCAGGGCGACGAAGGCCACCAGCAGCAGCACGCAGATGACGACGAGGCTGCGGTCGTTGACATCACCACCGAGCTGGCGCCAGAGCCAGGCGACCAGGCCGTCATAGGGCTCGGTGCGCGCGCCCAGCAGCGCCGAGCCGGCGCTGACCAGCTCCATCGCGCAGACCACCAGCGCCGCCAGGCGCAGCACGACGCCCGGCTCGGCCAGGCGGGCGAGCAGGCGGTCGAACTTCGTCATTCCGGGAGGGCGGCCGAGATGACGCCGCCGCCCAGGCACACGTCGCCGTCGTAAACCACGGCGCTCTGCCCGGGCGTGACGGCCCATTGCGGGTCGGGGAAGCGCAGCGTCAGGTGGCCGCTCGCGTCGAAGCCCACGCTGCAGGGTGCATCGGCCTGGCGATAACGCGTCTTGGCCGCCGCTTCGCCGGTGGACGGCGCGCGCCCTGCGACCCAGCTCAGGTCATCAGCGACCAGGGCCGGGCTTTGCAGCAGCGGGTGGCCGTGGCCTTGCACGACGATGAGCGTGTTGCTGGGAATGTCCTTGGCCGCCACGAACCAGGGCTCGTGCTCGCCACCGCCGCGCGGCGTCCCTTTTTCCTTCACGCCGCCAATGCCCAGGCCCTGGCGCTGGCCCAGCGTGTAGAAGCTCAGGCCGACGTGTTCGCCGAGCTTGCGGCCCCGCTCGTCCTTGATGGGCCCCGGCTGGTGCGACAGGTATTTGTTCAGGAACTCGCGGAAGGGCCGCTCGCCGATGAAGCAGATGCCGGTCGAGTCCTTCTTCTTCGCATTGGGCAACGCGATCTCGGCGGCAATGCGCCGCACCTCGGTCTTGGGCAGGTCGCCGACCGGGAACATCGTCTTGCTGAGCTGCGCCTGCGACAGGCGGTGCAGGAAATAGCTCTGGTCCTTCAGCGGATCCAGGCCCTTGAGGAGCTGGAACTCGCCATCCACTTCTCGAACGCGGGCGTAATGCCCGGTCGCGATCTTTTCGGCACCAAGCCGCATCGCGTGGTCCAGAAACGCCTTGAACTTGATCTCGGCATTGCACAGTACATCCGGGTTGGGCGTGCGGCCGGCCTGGTACTCGCGCAGGAAGCTCTCGAAAACGCGGTCCTTGTACTCGGCGGCGAAGTTGACGTGCTCGATCTCGATGCCCAGCACGTCGGCCACCGAAGCGGCGTCCAGGAAGTCCTGGCGTGTCGAGCAGTACTCGTCATCGTCATCGTCTTCCCAGTTCTTCATGAAGATGCCGATGACCTCATGGCCTTGCTGTTTCAGCAGGTGGGCGGTCACGGCCGAGTCCACGCCGCCGGACAGGCCGACCACCACTCGATGTTTAGCTCGGTGTTTCTTTTCTGCGGAACTCATGGGGCGATTGTCCCAAAGGCTCCTTCAGCCTTGGGCAAACAGGCTTTCAGCGCGCTGGTAGAGCACCCAGCTTGTGGCGATGTACTTGTCCCCGCCCTTGGGCCGGTTGCCACGATGGGTGTGCGTGAAGCCGCCCGGCGCGATCAGCAGGCTGCCGGTGCGCGGCACGATCTTGCGGCCCTGGTAGAGGAATTCCGTCTCGCCCTCGGCGAAGTCGTCGTTCAGGTAGATCGTCCACAGCACCGCGCGGTGCAGCGCCTCGCCCTGGTCAAGCCTGGGGTATTGCTCGCAGTGCCAGTAGGGGTAGCCGCCCTGGTCGGCCTGGTAGCGCTGCAGATTGATGGCGCCGGGGCGGAAGACCTTGGCGATCAGGCCCATCAGCAGCTCGTCGTTCAGCGCAGCGGCGCCGTCGGCATCCAGCGGGGCCTGGCTGCCATCGGGCCGTTGCATCTGCAGCTTCAACGGTGCCAGCGCCAGATGGGCATAGCGGCGCAGATAGTGCTTGAAGCCCTGGATGACGGCGTCGTTGAGCTGGGCGCAGGCATCGGCCCACTCGGGGTGGCGGCTGATGGCGATGTCCCAGCTGTCCTTCATGCTGACATCGACGCCGCTGCCGGTCTCGCCCCGCTGGACGCGGGTGCTGGCCTTGAAGCGCTCGACGAGCGCGCGGCAGGCGTCGGGACTGAGCGCCTGGTCGTAGAGCTCGATGAAGTCAGGGGTCGTCATGGCGCGGGATTCTCAGCCCTTCAGCAGCGGCGCTTGCAGCGACACATGATTGAACACCGTCTCCAGCGGCAGCCGCCGCCCGGCCGCGTGGTCGCGCACGCACTGCAGCACCAGCGGGCTGCGGTGCCGGTCCTCGCAGGCGGCCAGCTCGGCCTCGCTCATCCACAGCGTGCGGCGTATGCCCTCGTCCAGCGCGCGCCCGGCGATCTCCTCGCCGACCGAGCCGCTGAAGGCCAGCCGCACATAGGTGACATCCTCTAATCGCGCCGGCCGCACGAATCGGGCCATGTAGACGCCCAGAAATGACTCGGGCACGAAGGCGCGCATCGTTTCCTCCAGCGCCTCGCGCACGACGGCCTCGATGGCGCTTTCGCCCAGCTCCAGATGGCCTGCCGGGTTGTTCAGCATCAAACCCTCGGGCGTCTCTTCCTCAACCAGCAGATAGCGCCCGGCGCGGGCAATCACCGCGGCGACAGTGACGCTGGGACGAAACCGGTCTGTGGCAGTCATGAAACCTCCAATCGAAATCCCGCACTGGGGTGGCGCAAGCATTGTGTAAGCTGCCGCGACCCCGTTCCCCGGAGGAGAACCCATGCAGATCGGCGTACCGCGCGAACGCGCGGCCGGAGAGACCCGTGTGGCCGTCACGCCAGAGACGGCCAAGAAGCTGAAGGCCGCCGGCCACACACTGCGCATCGAATCAGGCGCTGGCGTCGCGGCCAGCGTCACAGATGCAGCCTACGAAGCCGTGGGCTGCGAGATCGTCGACCAGGCCGCGGCCCTTGGCAGCGAACTGGTGCTGAAGGTGCGCGCTCCCGGCGCCGACGAACTGCCGCTGATGAAACCCGGCACGGCCCTGGTCGGCATGCTCAACCCCTTCGACCGCGACGGCCTCACGGCCATGGCCGGTGCGGGCCTGACCAGCTTTGCGCTGGAAGCCGCGCCGCGCACGACGCGGGCGCAGAGCATGGACGTGCTCTCGTCCCAGGCCAACATCGCCGGCTACAAGGCCGTCATGATCGCGGCGGACCGCTACCAGCGCTTCTTCCCGATGCTGATGACGGCGGCCGGCACCGTGAAGGCGGCGCGCGTCGTCATCCTCGGTGTCGGCGTCGCCGGGCTGCAGGCGATCGCGACGGCCAAGCGGCTGGGCGCCGTCATCGAGGCCAGCGACGTGCGGCCCTCGGTGAAGGAGCAGGTCGAGTCCCTCGGCGGCAAATTCATCGACGTGCCCTACGAGACGGCCGAGGAGAAGGAAGCGGCGGAGGGTGTGGGCGGCTACGCACGGCCCATGCCGCAGAGCTGGCTGGACCGGCAGAAGGCCGAGGTCGCCAAGCGCGTGGCAGCGGCCGACATCGTCGTCACGACGGCGTTGATCCCCGGCCGCGCGGCACCCGTGCTGGTCACCGAGGACATGGTCAAGGCCATGAAGCCCGGCTCGGTCATCGTTGACATCGCCGCACCCGCGGGCGGCAACTGCCCGCTGACGGAAGCTGGCAAGACGGTCACCAAGTACGGCGTCGTCATCGTCGGCGAGACCAATCTGCCGGCCCTTGTGGCGGCCGACGCGTCGGCGCTGTACGCGCGCAACGTGCTGGACTTCCTGAAGCTCGTCATCACCAAGGAGGGCAGCTTCAACGTGCCTTTGGATGACGACATCGTCGCGGCCYGCCGCGTCACGCAAGACGGCCAAGTCACGAGGGCATGACCATGGAAATCGTTGACCACACCATCATCAACCTGATCATCTTCGTGCTGGCCATCTACGTGGGCTACCACGTCGTCTGGACGGTGACGCCCGCGCTGCACACGCCGCTGATGGCCGTCACCAACGCGATCTCGGCCATCGTCATCGTCGGCGCCATGATGGCCGCGGCGCTGACCGAGACGCCGTTTGCCAAGGGCATGGGCGTGCTGGCCGTGGCGCTGGCCGCGGTCAACATCTTTGGCGGCTTCCTCGTCACGCGCAGGATGCTGGAGATGTTCAAGAAGAAGGAAAAGAAGACCAACGTGGAGGCCAAGCAATGAGCCTCAATCTCGTCACGTTGCTCTACCTGATCGCCAGCGTCTGCTTCATCCAGGCGCTCAAGGGCCTGTCGCACCCGACGACGTCCATCCGCGGCAATCTCTTCGGCATGGTCGGCATGGCCATCGCCGTGCTCACTACGGCGGCCCTCATCGTCAAGCTGGCCGGCTCGGGTCTGGGCCTGGCGTGGGTGCTGCTGGGCCTGGTCGTCGGCGGCGGCTACGGTGCCTGGCGGGCCAAGACGGTCGAGATGACCAAGATGCCCGAGCTGGTCGCCTTCTTCCACAGCATGATCGGCCTGGCTGCCGTGGCCATCGCGGTGGCCGCCGTCGCCGAGCCCGCGGCCTTCGGCATCACGCCGGCCATGGATGCGGCCCTGGCCGCCATACCGCCGGAAGATGGCATCGCCCCGCGCACGCTGGCGCCCATCCCGGGCGGCAACCGCATCGAACTGGCCCTGGGGGCCTTCATCGGCGCCATCACCTTCACGGGCTCCGTCATCGCCTGGGGCAAGCTGTCGGGCGGCAGCAAGTTCCGCCTCTTCCAGGGTGCGCCGGTCACGTTCAAGGGCCAACATGCGTTGAACGCGGTGCTGGGCCTGGCGTCGGCCTTTTTCGTGTTCGGCTTCTGGCATTCGCAGTCGCCCATCGACTTCGGGCTGATCGTGGCTCTCGGCTTCCTGCTGGGCGTGCTGCTGATCATCCCGATCGGCGGCGCCGACATGCCGGTCGTCGTGTCCATGCTGAACAGCTATTCCGGCTGGGCGGCGGCGGGCATCGGCTTCAGCCTGAACAACGCGATGCTGATCATTGCCGGTTCACTGGTGGGCAGCTCGGGCGCGATCCTGAGCTACATCATGTGCAAGGCGATGAACCGATCGTTCTTCAACGTCATCCTGGGCGGCTTCGGCGGCGAGGCCGGCACGGCCGCGGTGGGTGACGGCAAGGCCCGCCCGGTCAAGAGCGGCAGCGCCGACGACGCGGCCTTCGTGCTCGGCAACGCCGAGAGCGTCGTCATCGTCCCGGGCTACGGCCTGGCCGTGGCGCGCGCCCAGCATGCGGTGAAGGAGCTGGCCGCCAAGCTCACCGAGAAGGGCATCACCGTCAAGTACGCCATCCACCCGGTGGCGGGCCGCATGCCGGGCCATATGAACGTGCTGCTGGCCGAGGCGGAGGTGCCCTACGACCAGGTCTTCGAAATGGAAGACATCAACGGCGAGTTCGGCCAGGTCGACGTGGCCATCATCCTGGGCGCCAACGACGTCGTGAACCCCGCCGCCCATGTGAAGGGCAGCGCCATCTACGGCATGCCCATCCTCGAGGCCTACAAGGCCAAGACCATCATCGTCAACAAGCGCTCAATGGCGGCGGGCTATGCGGGCCTGGACAACGAACTTTTCTACATGGACAAGACCATGATGGTCTTCGGCGACGCGAAGAAGGTGGTCGAGGACATGCTGAAGGCGGTGGAGTAGCCGGACCTTTGATAAGACGGCCGCAGAAGGCTGCTTATTAAACAATCTGGCCGATATATTAAACATGATGTCCAATCCGGCCCGCTTGTTCAAAGTTCTGGAGCTGATGCATGGCCGACCAACCCCTGCGCGCCGGCCGCTGGATGCAGCAGCCCACGGGCTATCGGGCCTTTATCCCGGCGCCCTTGCCGCCTGACCCGCCGCTGCAGATCGACGGATCGCTGCAGACCCTGCTGTCGCAGGCTGATCGCGACTTGGGCCGGCTCGACGCGCTCGCCACGCTGCTGCCCAATCCTGACCTCTTCGTCGCGATGTATGTGCGGCATGAGGCGGTGCTTTCGTCTCAGATCGAGGGCACCCAGAGCACGCTCGAAGACGTGCTGGCCTTCGAGACCGACGCGATGGAAGCCGACACGCCCAAGGACGTCGAAGAGGTCGTCAACTACGTCCGCGCCATGAACCATGGCCTGGGGCGACTGGCCGAACTGCCGCTGTCTCTGCGACTGCTGCGTGAAATCCACGCCGAGCTGATGCAAGGCGTGCGCGGCGGCGACAAGTCGCCCGGCGAATTCCGCACCAGCCAGAACTGGATCGGCGGCTCTGGCAGCAGCCTGCGCACCGCCGCCTTCATCCCACCGCCGCCGCACGAGGTGATGCCGGCGTTGGGCCAGTTGGAGCGCTTCATGCACGAGAGCCGCGCCGATTTGCCCCTGCTGGTGCGTTGCGCCCTGCTGCATGCCCAGTTCGAAACCATCCACCCTTTTCTGGACGGCAACGGCCGTGTCGGCCGCCTGCTCATCACGCTGCTGCTGTGCGCCGAGGGGGCGCTGGCGCGGCCTCTGCTCTATCTGTCCCTCTTCCTGAAAACCCACCGCGCGGAGTATTACGACCGCCTCACAGCCATCCGCAGCCAGGGGCATTGGGAGCCTTGGGTTGCATTCTTCCTGCGTGGCGTGAGCCAGACGGCACGCGCAGCCACGCAGACCGCCCGCGACATCATGCAAATGCGCGACGCCCATCGCAGCACCGTGGCGAGCAATGCCCGCGCGTTGGCCTTGCTGGACCGCCTGCTCGTGCAGCCCAGCGTGTCGGCACCGCGCGCCGCGCAGTGGCTGCAATGCAGCTTCCCGACCGCCCTCAAGTTGCTTACCGACTTCGAGTCGCGCGGCTGGCTGCGCGAAGTCACCGGGTATGGGCGCAACCGCCAATGGCGCTACCAGCCCTATCTGGACCTCTTCCACCGCGAAGCGGTTGACGCCTCTCTGGCTGAGGCCGCCGCTCCGCAGGTAACCGGTAGCGCTTTCCAGGCGCCACCGTCTGCCTGATCAATCAGTCATCAACGCGTTTCCCCCTAGAGGGCGCTATCGAATCCCCTGAGCCGTCCGCTGTCAGCTATCGGTCAGAATCGCCGCAACAAAGAAGGAGACAAGGCATGGAGCCGATCTGGCTGAAGCAATACCCGGCCGCCGTGCCGCGCGACGTCAATGTGTCGCTCTATCCCAGCCTGGTTGACCTGCTGGACACCTCGTTCAAGAAGAATGCCGCCCAGCCCGCCTATCTGATGATGGGCAAGAGCCTGAGCTTCGCGCAGGTGGACGAGGCCTCGCGCGCGCTGGCCGCCTATCTGCAGAGCCTGGGCCTGGAGAAGGGCGACCGCGTCGCGCTGATGATGCCCAACCTGTTCCAGTACCCGGTGGCAGTGGCTGCCGTGCTGCGGGCGGGTTATGTGGTCGTCAACGTCAACCCGCTGTACACGCCGCGCGAGCTGGAGCACCAGCTCAAGGACTCGGGCGCCAAGGCCATCGTCATCATCGAGAACTTCGCCTCGGTGCTGCAGCAGGTCATCAAGAACGTGCCGACCAAGCACGTCATCCTGGCGGCCATGGGCGACATGCTGGGCTTTGCCAAGGGCATGATCGTCAACTACGTCGTGCGCAAGGTGAAGAAGATGGTGCCGGCCTTCGACCTGCCCGGTGCCGTGCGCTTCAACGACGCCGTCGCCAAGGGCCGCAGCCTGACCTACAAGGCGCCCAAGCTGGGCGCGGACGACATCGCCGTGCTGCAGTACACCGGCGGCACCACCGGCGTGTCCAAGGGCGCCGTGCTGCTGCACCGCAACCTGGTCGCCAACATCCTGCAAAGCGAAGCCTGGTACCAGCCAGCGCTGAAGAAGGTCCCCAAGGGCGAGCAGGTTGTCACCATCTGCGCGTTGCCGATTTATCACATCTTCGGTTTCAACACGAACATGATGCTGTCCATGCACATGGGCGGCGCCAACGTGTTGATCCCGAATCCGCGTGACTTGCCGGCCGTGTTCAAGGAGCTGTCCCAACACCGCTTCCACAGCTTCCCGGCCGTCAACACCCTCTTCATGGCCATGGCCAACCACCCCGAGTTCAGCACGGTGGACTGGAGCCGTCTCGTCATCTCGGTGGGCGGCGGCATGGCCGTGCAGCAGGCCACGGCCAAGCTGTGGCTGGAGAAGACCGGCTGCCCCATCGTCGAGGGCTATGGCCTGTCCGAAACCTCGCCGTCGGCGACCTGCAACCCGACCGACAGCACGGCCTACAGCGGCACCATCGGCCTGCCAATGCCGCTGACCGAGCTGCAACTGCTGGACGACGACGGCAACGAAGTGCCGATGGGCCAGCCCGGCGAGATCGCCATCCGCGGCCCGCAGGTCATGGCCGGCTACTGGCAGCGCCCGGATGAAACCGCCAAGGTCATGACGGCCGACGGCTATTTCCGCACCGGCGACATCGGCACCGTCGATGAACGGGGTTATTTCAAGATCGTGGACCGCAAGAAGGACATGATCCTGGTCAGCGGCTTCAATGTGTATCCGAACGAGGTGGAGGACGTCATCACGCAGATGCCCGGCGTGCTTGAATGCGCCGCTGTCGGTGTGCCGGACGCCAAGGCCGGCGAGGCGGTGAAGGTCGTCATCGTGAAGAAAGACCCGAATGTCACCGAAGCTGACGTTCGTGCGTATTGCGAAGCCAACCTGACCGGCTACAAACGCCCGAAGATTGTTGAGTTCCGCACCGAACTGCCCAAGACGCCCGTGGGCAAGATCCTGCGCAGGGAATTGCGGGACAAGAGCTGATGCTTTCCCATGGCTTGCGAGCGGTGACGCCGATCGTGGGCGAGGCCCGATAACGTGCTCGACCTGTTGTATTCCAAAACCGATGCCGGCCGCGCCGAGATCCGCGCGCGGACTTTGCCGCTGTCTCGCACCGCGCGCAACCTGCTGCTCGTACTGGACGCGAGCAAAGCGGCCAGTGATTGGCTGCGCCTCGTCGCTGGCGCGAGCGAGGCTGACCTCGAGATGCTGAGCCAGCATGGGCTGATTGCATCCCAGAGTGCAGGCGGCCAGCCGCGCGCTGCCGCCCCGACACCAGCGGCGCCGGTGGCGGCCAGCCCCGCACCCGCTGCATCTGCGGCCGCCCCTGCGCCCTCGATGCCGGCCGGCGGCTCGCCGCTGCTCGACCGCGCGGCCCTGTACACCTATCTGAGCGGTGAGGCGACCAAGCTGCTCGGCCCCTTCAAGGGCTATGCCTTCGCGCTCGAGGTCGAGCGTGCCGACAGCCTGTCTGCGCTGCAAGCCCTCGCCCTGCAGCTCGTCGAGCGCGTGCAGAAAGCCAAGGGCGAGGCCGCCGCGGCGGCCGTGCGCGACGCCCTCGGCCTGCGCTGATACTGGCGGGCTCGTCACGCCCCGCCATCCGCCTTGCCCCGCTTCTTCGTCGATACCCCGCTTGCCGTGACCGACGGCGACATCGCCCTGCCTCCCGGTGCCGCCCGCCATGTGCAGGTGC
>NZ_JBFUMO010000040.1:0-21899 GCF_054049355.1 Roseateles sp. P5_E11
GAAATAGCTCGTCATAACTCGGGGGTCAGGCACCGCGCAGGCGGCGGTAGAGGTCACGGAAACGCGCCAGGCGGGGGGCCAGGCGGGCATGGCGTTGGGGATCGGGAGAGAAGAGGGCAGTCACGGTGATTGGGTGCAGCTGAGATCGATACCGAGATACATCAGTGACCTTCTAAGAGACCGTGACGGCACTGCCGCCGTTTGCCGACGGCAGGGCGGGGTGCGTCAGGCGGTAGCGAACCAGTGCAGCCGCGCCAATGGCAACGGCATTCAGGCCAAACCGGGAGGTGCGGACCGTCGGACTGGCGGAACTGCCGAAAGTGTTGTGAGCGTCCAGTACATCCAGCGCCGGCTGCAGGAATGGCGCGCCCAGTTCGGTGACGGAGCCGCCAAGGACGATGCAGCCCGGGTCATAGGCGGTCGCCAGATTCAGCAGCAGCATGCCCAGATGGTGGCCAGCGGAGGTGACCGCTTTCAGTGTTTCGCGATCCTTTGCGGCAAGGTGTTCGCGCACCTCGCCGAGCGAGCGTCGAACGGCGGTGCCGGCGCTGCCGCGCTGGACGGCCCGTGTCGCGATCATGGCTTCAGCGCAACCGCGCCGCCCGCAGGAACACAGAGGTCCATTGAACTGCAGGACCATATGACCTACCTCCTCTGCGTATCCCCGGCTTCCAGTCAGCAGACGACCTCCCACGATGACACCAGCGGCGAGGCCTTGGTTGATGGAGACATACAAGAGCGGGTCCGAGTCAGGGGTGGGGTTGAACTCCAGTTCTCCCAGCGCGGCCGTGTCGGCTTCGTTCTGCACAAACAGCGGGGCATCGGCGAGCGAGGTGCCGCGAAGCTTCTCACTCAATAGTGCGGCGATGGGCACGTCACGCCAGCCCAGATGGGGGGCGAAGTTCACGATGCCTTGCGCTTCGTCGATGCTACCCGGCAGCCCGATGCCGATGCCGAGGACTTGCTGGCCAGGGCGGACCTGCCTGTGCAAGTCCCGTAGCGCGCTTGCGAGACTGGCCACGCAGGCCTCGGCGGTCGGACTGGCCCCGTAGCGAGCGGTCACGCAACCTTGAATCTCGCCCGCCAGCGAAGTGGCGACAGTGCGCACGGACTCAATGCCAACCTCTGCGCCAATAAGCAGCAGAGGTGTGAGATCGGTCTTCAGCAGCTGTTGGCTCCCCGTCGCTTCGGCCAGCACGTGTTTGTCTCCTCCGTTTGCTTGGTCGGACCGGGCTTTATTTTCTATCAAATGCGGTCAGACCAAATATTAATTTGAGCGACGCACAAAGTAAAGCAAAAAAGCAATCGTTGGTTGCTTCATGCTGACCGAGCGCCAGTGCGGCCTTCACGGTCGGTCGTGGGCGCCGACGACAGTGTCGCGGCACGTGGCACGGCCAGCCGCAGGGTGGGCCATCAGGCCATCACGGCGCAGGTCAGCGAGGGGGCGTTGCGCGAATGGGGGCTGGACGTGGGTGGCCAGCGCCCGGCGCTGAAAAAGTCGTCAATCCAACGCCGGGGTGGCTCAACCCAAGTCGAGCACCAGGCGACTGCTGCGCGCCCGTGAGCAGCAAGGCGTGAACTGGTCGTTTGCGGCCTGCTCCTCGGGCGTGAGGTACAGGTCGCGATGCTCGGGTTCCCCGCCAATCACCCGCGTCAGGCAGGTGCCGCAGACGCCTTGCTCGCAGGAGGTCAGCAGGGGTGCGCCCGCGGCGATGAGGGCCTGGGCGGCGGTCTGATGGGCGCCAACAAGGATCACGCGGCCGCTGCGCGCAAGTTCGATTTCGAATGGGCCGTCCTGACCGGTCGAGGCCGCCGGCGCGCCCGCGAAGAACTCATGGTGGACCCGACCCTCTGGCCAGCCGTGGCGTTTCGCGGCRTCGGCTACCGCATCGATCAGCCGCTTGGGGCCACAGACGTAGACGTGGGTGTCGGCATCGCGAGTAGCCAGCAGTGCTTGCACGTCGAGGCGGTCGCCAGCCACGTGAAAACGCGCAGCGCCAGCCCAGGCGCTCGCCTCGATCTCCGCTCGAAAGGCCATGCGCTCGGCGCTGCTCGCCGCGTAGTGGAGTTCGAAGTCCGCGCCATCAGCCGCGAGCTGGCGAGCCATCGCCAGGATGGGCGTGATGCCGATGCCGCCGGCGATCAGCAGGCTGCGGCGGGCTTGCGCGGCCAGCGGGAAGTGGTTCTTCGGTGCGCTGATCTGCAGCGTCTGCCCCGGGCTCAACACCTCGTGCACCGCTCGCGAACCGCCGCGCGATTGAGCGTCGAGCAGCACGCCCAGCACATAGCGGTCGGCCTCTGTGGGGTCGTTGCTGATCGAGTACTGACGAACGATGCCGCCGGGCAGGTGGACGTCGAGGTGGGCGCCGGCCGTGAAGGCGGGCAGGGCGCCACCATCGGCAGCCACGAGGGTGAGGGCGCAGACGTTCTGCGCGACCGCGGTCTTGGCCTCGATGCGGACCGTGATCATGCCTGCGCCGCCAGCACTCGTTCGATGACCTTGCGTGACTGCACACCGCCGCCGTCGATGTTGAGCATCAGCAGCTGGCGCTGTGGCCAGGCGAGCAGGTTGAGCTGCTGGCGTTCCAGCATCTCCTGGTCCTCCGCAAAGATCTTGCCCTGGCCCTCGCGGATCTGGGCCGTCAGCGCCTCGTCCTGCGGCTTGAACTTGCGCGCCATGCCCCAGAAGTAGTGGATGGAGGTGTCGGTCTCGGGGGTGATGAAGTCCACCACCCAGCTCGCTGCCTTTACTGCGTCGGGTGCCTCATAGCCGCCCTGGCCGGCCAGCGCTACGCCTACCTCGATCATGATGTGGCTGGGCGGCGTGAAGTGGCAGATCTGCCAGCGGTCCACCGGCTGGTCGTCGGGCAGGCCGTTCATGCGCAGGGCCATCTTCCAGAACGGCGGCGCCTCGATGCCTTGCATGTGGCGCTCGGTGATGACGTGGTCGCCGTCGACGCGGGTCGTGCAGGGGATCTCGTCGATCTCCTTCTGGCCGATGCTGTTGGCGTGCACATAGGTCTCGTGCGTCAGGTCCATCAGGTTGTCGACCATCAGCTTGTAGCCGCAGGCTATTGTGTACAGCCCGCCGCCGTAGCCGAAGGCCGGGTTGCCCAGCCATTCGAAGGCGGGCAGCTTGGCCACGTCGGCCTGGGCGGCGTCGCCGGGCCAGACCCAGATGAAGCCGTGCGCCTCGTGCACGGGGAAGCTGCGGATGGCGGGGAAGCCACGCACGCGCTGGCAGGGCATGGCGACGGTCTTGCCGTCGCCGCCCATGGCCAGGCCGTGGTAGCCGCAGACGAGGGTGTCGCYGTGCACGCTGCCCAGCGACAGCGGCGCGCCGCGGTGGGGGCAGAAGTCCTCCACCGCGCTGACGTTACCGGCGCTGTTGCGGAAGAAGGCCATCGCGTGGTTGCAGACCTTGCGGCCCAGCGGCTTGTCGGTGCCGACCTCGTCGCTGCGGGCGGCGACGTACCAGGTGTTGGTGATGAACATGAGGAGTCCTTCAGCGCGGCGCCATGCGCAGGGCGCCGTCGAGGCGGATGACTTCGCCGTTCAGGTGCCCGTTGCTGGCGATGTGCAGGGCCAGCGCAGCGAACTCCTCGGGCAGCCCGAGGCGCTTGGGGAAGGGGATGGAGGCGGCGAGCGACTGCTGCACTTCTTCCGGCAGCTCCTTCATCAGCGGCGTGGCGAACAGGCCCGGCGCGATGGTGCAGACGCGCACGCCGAACTGCGCCAGGTCGCGTGCCAGCGGCAGCGTCATGCCGACGATGCCGCCCTTGGAGGCCGAGTAGGCCTCCTGGCCGACCTGGCCGTCGAAGGCCGCGACCGAGGCGGTGTTGACGATGACACCGCGCTCACCGTCAGCCAACGGGGCTAACGCAACGATGCGGCTGACAGCCAGGCGCGTCACGTTGTAGGTGCCGATGAGGTTGATGCGCACGACGCGCTCGAAGTCCTCCAGCGGCGCGGGCGAGCCGTCGCGCTGCACGATGCGTTTGGCGCTGCCGATGCCGGCGATGTTCATCAGGATGCGGGCCGGGCCGAAGGCAGCGGCGGCGGCATCCAGCGCGGCGGTGACGGATGCCGCGTCGGTGATGTCGCAGCGCAGCGCCAGCGCGCGGTCGGCGCCGATGTCGGCGGCCACGCGCTGGGCGCCGGCTTCGTTGATGTCGAGCAGGGCGACGCGGGCGCCTTGGGCCGCGAGGGCGCGTGCCACGGCTTCGCCGAGGCCGGAGCCGGCGCCGGTGACGAGGGCGGTTTGTCCAGAGATGTTCATGGTGTTCAGCGGTGCGGGGTGATGACGTCGGGGTGGCCCACGGGGGCCTCGTGCAGCAGTTCGACCAGGGCCGCGCGGCGGCTCAGCACGGCGCGCTGGTTGATCGAGCCCTTGTCGGTGATCTCGCCACCGTCGATGGACGGCGGCTCGGCCAACAGCAGCAGCCGGGCCGGGCGGGTGGCACTACCGGTGCCTTGCACCCAGAGCTGGTTGGCCAGCGCCTCGAAGAAGGCACGCACGGTCGAGTGGTTCAGCACGTCTGCGGTGGCGGCGGTGTCGGGCAGTTCAGCCAGGCGGCGGGCTTCGTTCACGCGCGGCACGATCAGCAGGCCGATCTCGTCGCGCCCGATGCCGGTGACGACGGCGTCGTGCACGCAGGGGAAGCCCAAGGCGATGACGCGGGCGCGCAGCGGGCCGACGCTGACGAAGGTGCCGGTGGAGAGCTTGAAGTCCTCGGCGATGCGGCCGTCGAACATCAGACCCTGCGTGGGGTCGGTGGGGTCGCAGGGCCGGGCGGCGTCGCCGGTGCAGTAGTAGCCCTCATCGTCGAAGGCTTCCTGCGTCAGCTCGGGCTCGCGCCAATAGCCGGGCATGACATTGGGGCCGCGAAAGCGCACCTCGGCCTTGTCGCCCGTGGGGACGAGCTTCACGTCGACACCGGGCACGGGCCAGCCGATGAAGCCGGCGCGGGCCTCCTCAGGGATGGCGAAGGTGCATGTGGGTGCGGTCTCGGTCATGCCCAGGCCCGCCGCGATGCGGATGCGCTCGCCGATGGCGGCTTCGGCCAGCTGGTTGAAGGCGTCCAGCGTCTTCGGCGACAGTCCCGCGCCGCCGCACTCGACCAACTGCAGCCGGCTGAAGAAGTGGTCGCGCAGCGCGGTGTCGGCCTGCAGCGCGGAGATGAGTTCGTCAAAGCCCTTGGGCACGTTGAAGAAGATCGTCGGCGCCACCTCGCGCAGGTTGCGCAGCGTGGCCTCGAAGCGGCCCGGCACGGGCCGGCCCTCGTCGATGTAGAGGCTGCCGCCGTTGTAGAGCACCAGCCCCAGGTTGTGGTTGCCGCCGAAGGTGTGGTTCCACGGCAGCCAGTCCAGCACCACGGGCGGCTGCTCGGCCAGGAAGGGCATGGCCTGCAGCGTCATCTGCTGGTTGGCGCACCACATGCGCTGGGTCATGACCACGCCCTTGGGCGCCTTGGTCGAGCCCGAGGTGAACATCAGCTTGGCGATGGTGTCGGGGCCGATCTGCGCGTGGGCGGCGTCGAGCGTGGGGCCGGGTGGCGTGTCGAGCAGGTCGGCAAAGCGCTCGGTGGCCCGGCCTTCGAGCCGGCCCTCGCCGAGGATGACGCGGGTGTCCGCCGTGACCGTGGCCTCGATTGCGCGGGCATAGCCCGCGTCCGCCGCGTAGACCGCGCCCGGCGTGGCCTTGGCGAGGATGTGGCGCAGGCGGCCGTGGTCGGTCGAGACCAGCGAATAGGCCGGCGAGATGCTGACGCTGGGGATGCCGGCCCACATGGCGCCCAGCATCAGGCTGAGGTGCTCCAGGTCGTTGTCGGACAGGATGACCAGGGGTTTTTCGACGCCCAGGCCACGGTCCAGCAAGGCCTGGCCGAGGGAGCGTGCCCGCTCGACCATCTCGGCGTAGCTGATGCAGCGCCAGCCGCCGTTCGCCTCGCGTTGCGCTGCCAGCAGCCGGTCCGGCGCCACCTGTGCCCAGTGCAACAGACGCTCGCCCATATGTCCCGGGTAGGCCGCCAGCGGCTCGGTTGAGCGCAGCACGAAGCCGCCGTCGGCGCGGTGCTCGACGCTGGCGTTGTCCAGGCAGCCACCGATGGCGACCGGGCGGTAGCGCGGCTTCATGACTTGACGACCTTGGGCGTGCGCTTCTGCAGGAAGTCCTGCAGCCGCTGCTTGGCCACGTCGTCGCCCTGGGCGATGGCCGCCATCAGCGACTCCATGAAGAGGCCGTCGGCCTGCGACAGGTCGGCAATGCGCGGCAGGGCCTGGGTCACGGCGAAGTTGGACAGCGGCGCGTTCTGCGCGATGCGGCCGGCCAGCTCGATGGCCTTGGCCACGGCCTCGCCGGCCGGCACGACGTACTGCACCAGGCCGCGCCGTTCGCCTTCGTTCGCGTCCAGCACGCGGCCCGTCAGCATCATGTCGCTCATGCAGGCCACGCCGGCCAGGCGCGGGATGCGGGCCGAGCCGCCACCGCCGACGAAGATGCCGCGCTGGCCTTCCGGCAGGCCGAAGTAGGCGGTCTCGTCGGCCACGCGGATGTGCGCGGCGGCCGCCAGCTCCAGCCCGCCGCCCACCACGGCGCCATGCACCGCAGCGACGACCGGCGCGCGGCAGAACTGGATGGCATCCATGACGACATGCCAGCCGCGCGAATGCAGCACGCCCTCGGCGACGCTGCGCTCGGCGAGGTCCGACAGGTCCAGGCCGGCGCAGAAGTGGCTGCCCTCGCCGCTGATGACCAGGGCCTTGGTCGACGCCGGCAGGTTGAGCAGGGCGGTGTGCAGCTGGCGCATCAGCTCCTCGTTGATGGCATTGCGCTTGGCCGGGCGGTTCAGGCACAGGTGCGTGACGGCGCCGGCATGCTCGATGCGCAGCAGGTCGAGCTGGGCCAGCAGGCCGCTGGCGGGGAGGAAGTCGGTGGCGGCGTTCATGCGTGGGTCTGCTTGGAGAGAGCGGCGGCCAGGCCGCCCCAGTGTGCTTGGAAGAGGCCGGCGTCCATGGTCTTCACGTCGCGCATCAGCGGGCGGAATTCCATGTGGGCCAGCACATCGCGCTCGAGGTCGATGCCGGGTGCGATCTCGGTCAGCTCCAGGCCTTCAGGGCGCAGCGCGAACACGGCGCGCTCGGTGACGAACAGCACCTCCTGGCCACGCCGTGCGGCATCGCGGCCGTTGAAGGTGATCTGCTCGACCTGCTCGACGAACTTGCGCGCGCGGCCCTCCTGGCGGATGTGCAGCTGGCCATCGGCCACGGCGAGGTCCACGCCGCCAGCGGTGAAGCTGCCGCAGAACACGAGGCGAGGCGTGGAGGCCGTGATGTTGATGAAGCCACCACAGCCCACGGGCCGGCCGTTGAACTTGCTGACGTTGACGTTGCCGTGGCGGTCGGTCTGGGCCAGGCCGAGGAAGCTGCAGTCCAGCCCGCCGCCGTCGTAGAAGTCGAACTGCGACCCCTGCTCGATGATGGACTCGGGGTTGTAGGCCATGCCGAAGTCGCCGCCCTGGGCCGGCACGCCGCCGTTGACGCCGCACTCCACGCTGAGGTTGAGCAGGTCGGACACGCCCTCCTCGGCGGCCACCGACGGGACGCCGGCCGGGATGCCGATGCCCAGGTTGGTGACGGCACCCGGCTGCAGCTCCATGGCGGCACGGCGGGCGATGACCTTGCGCTCGTCCAGCGGCATGGCCGGCATGCTGCCCAGCGGCACGCGCACATCGCCGCTGAAGGCCGGGTTGAAGGCCGTCGTGATGGTCTGCAGATGGTTCTCGGGCTTGGCGACGACGACGTAGTCCACCACCAGGCCCGGCACCTTGACGCTCTTGGGATGCAGGCTGCCGGCGGCCACCACGGCCTCGACCTGGGCGATGACGATGCCGCCGCAGGCTCGCGCGGCTTGGGCGATGGACAGCTGCTCCAGCAGCACGCCTTCCTTGTCCATGCTGAGGTTGCCGCGCTCGTCGGCATACGTCGCGCGAATGAAGGCGACGTCGATGCGCGGCGAGGGGTGGAAGAGCCACTCCTCGCCCTCGAACTCGACCAGGCGCACGAGGTCTTCGCGCGCGGCGGCGTTGAGCTTGCCGCCTTCCAGGCGCGGGTCGACGAAGGTGCCCAGGCCGACCTTGGTCAGCAGGCCCGGCGAGCGGCTGGCGATGTGGCGCGTGAGGCTGGACAGCGACCCCTGCGGGAAGTTGTAGGCCTCGACCTCGCCGGCATGCACCATGGCCATCATGGCCTTGCCGGTCTGCCCGAAGTGCCCGGCGACGACGCGCTTGACCATGCCCGCGTGGGCCAGGTGGGCCATGCCGCCACCGCCGGCGTTGCCGATGGCACCGCAGGCCCAGGTGGTGAGCTGGCGCGGGTGGCCGGTGGCGAGGAAGTGGCGCTCGAGCCCCTGCAACGCCTCTTCGGCCAGGCCCATCATGGCCAGGCCGCCGAGGAAGAGGGTGGCGCCGTCTTTGACGAGGGGGCCGACCTGGTCGGCAGTGATGATCTTCATGCTTGTGTGTTCTCGATGAGCAAGGCCATGCCCTGGCCGCCGCCGACGCAGGCGGAGACGATGGCGTAGCTGCCGCCGCGGCGCTGCAGCTCGCGGGCCGCGGTGAGGGTGAGGCGCACGCCGGTGGCGGCGAGCGGGTGGCCGAGGGCGATGGAGCCGCCGTTGACGTTGAGCCGGTCCAGGTCCAGGCCGAGCTCCTTCACGCAGGCCAGGGTCTGGGCGCCCTGGGCCTCGTTGATCTCGAAGAGGTCGATGTCCGACAGCTTCAGCTCGCAGCGCTTCAACAGAGCGCGGATGGCCGGCGCCGGGCCGATGCCCATGATCTCGGGCGGCACGCCCGCCGCTGCCGCGCCGCGCAGCCGGGCGATAGGCTTCAGCCCGCGGTCGCGCACCTGCGCGCCCGAGGCGACGACGACAGCCGCGGCGCCGTCGACCAGGGCTGCCGAGTTGCCAGCCGTCTGCACGCCGCCTTCGTAGACCGTGCGCAAGGCCGCCAGCGCTTCGGGCGACGAGGGGCGGGGATGGGTGTCACGGTCCGCCGCGGCCACCTTGCGTGGCAGCTTGATGCCGCGCGCTTCGTAGCCTGCCAGCTCGAAACGCTCGCTCGTCACCGGCGCGATCTCACCCGCTAGGAAGCCGTCGGCCTGGGCACGCAGTGCGCGCTCGAAGGAGGCGGCGGCATAGGCGTCGACCTCGGCGCGGGTGATGCCGTATTTCTGCGCCAGGTTCTCGGCGGTCTGGATCATCGAGACCTTGGCCGCGGGGTCGTCGAGCGCCTCCCAGAGGAAGTCCTTGAAGTCGACCGGCGCGCCGAGCTTGAAGCCACTGCGGTGTGTGTAGGCGCAGATGGGGTTGCGCGACATCGACTCCGCACCCACCACCAGCGCGAGGCTGGCGTAGCCGAGAGTGATCTGGTCGGCCGCCTGGCGAATGATCTCGAAGCCGCTGCCGCAGATGCGTTGCACGAGGATGGCCGGCASCTCGATGGGCACGCCGGCATAAAGGCCGACGTGGCGCGGCAGCATGTAGGCGTCGAACGAGGCCTGCGCCATGGAGGCGGTGACGACCGAGTCGACCGCGCTGCCCGGCACGCCCGTACGCTCCAGCGCGGCGCGGGCCGCCTTGATGCCGAGGTCGATGGGCGAGACCTCGGCGAGTGCGCCGCAGTAGTCGACCCAGGGGGTGCGTGCGCCACCGAGCAGCCAGTGGTCGTCGAATCGGGCGGAGAAGTCGGGCATGCATCCAGCTGGCGGAAGCCAGCCCCAAGGCTGTTGATGATTAATAGTATTAACTAAATAATCGACTCTGCCTCTAGGGTTTGCACGAATTCCTGAGCGTCACGATTCAACGAGATCTGCACAGATATTGCGTCTGTATGCTCCTTTTGGTTCGAGGTGAGCGCTTCATGGCGCCGGCGTTATGGTGAGGAAATTGTTTTTAAAAACAACTGTTTGACGACTGATGTGCGCTTCAAGCACCCGCTGACGACCGACGCTGCCCAATCGTCTTGAACCCCCACATCGCCATCAAGCCGCACGCCAGCAGCGCCCAGCTCGATGTCTCGGGCACCGCCGAGATGCTGTCGGCAACGATGATCCAGTTGTCGAACGAGGCCTGATTGATCGCGGTGCTGCCGAATTCCTGGATCAGGAACAGCTCGAACTGCGCCGGCTTGGCGAACGCGCTGTCCGACTGCGTGTGCAGCGTGACGAAGCCGCTGCCGGTATCCACTTCGTCGAAGACCGTCGTGCCGACACGTCGGATTCGCAAGATCGCGTCGGTCGCATTGAGGGACGTGATGCCCGACGTCTGGCTGTGGCCTGCAACGATATTGGCGTTGATGCCGCTTTGCCGGACGAAAAAGACATCTGCGGTGCCGGTCACTTCCGGGCTGCTGCCGAAGATGGCATTGAGCCCGGCCTCCGCGGACCCCAGGCCGACCCGGTTCGCGGTGACGGTGACCGAGAAGTCGCCTTCCACGAAGAACCGGGTGCTCAGCGCGATCACCCCGTTCGGCGTTTCCGCCGCCTGGGTCATGAATGCCTTGCCACCCGAAAGCGAAAGGCTGAACCCCGGCGCCGTCGCGAAAGTGGACAACTGGGAGTTCGGCAACCCCGAGTCGAAGTTCTCGCTGAAGCTCATGCTGCTGGCATGGCCGGGAAAAAGAACGGCGGCCAGCGAGCAGGCGATGGCGGCGGCCTTGCGAGGGCAGATGGCAAGGAGGGTGAAAAGGGGCTTCATGAGTGGCTCCAGGCGGTGACAAGCACCATGCTAGGTAGCAGCCGTCTCTGAAGCGTCTCAGCGCGACTTAGTCAGGAACCGCCGCCGCCCGCTGCAGGCGGTAGGCCAGTTGCGCCCGCGTGATGCCCAACCGCCGCGCGGCGGCGGCGAGGTTGCCGTTCTCGGCCTCGGTGGCTTCCTGCAATAGCTGGCGTTCGATGGCGTCCAGCTCGACGTGGCCGGCCCCGCCGGTCTGCAGCGCTTCGCCGAGCAGGTCGAGCAGGCGCGGCGGCGGCGCGGCCGCCTTTTGCAGCGTGCCATGGGCGCCGATGGTCAGCAGGGCTTCATCGCTGAGCTGTTCGCGGCGGAACATGTGGGCCACGTCGATGGCTTGGTCGTCCTCGGCCGAGATGACGCCGCGCTCCACCAGGTTCTGCAGCTCGCGGATGTTGCCCGGGAAGGCGTAGTGCAGCATGGCCCGCACGGCGCGTGGCGTGAAGCCGGTCGGGTGGCGACCGTGGCGTTGCGCTTCGCGACGCAGGAAATGCGTCATCAGCAGCGGGATGTCGTCGCGCCGCTCGCGCAGCGGCGGCAGGTGGATGGGGTAGACGTTCAGGCGGTAGAAAAGATCCTCGCGGAAGCGCCCGGCGCGCACCTCGGCCTGCAGGTCCACGTTGGTTGCGGCGACGACGCGCACGTCCAGTTGCAACGTGCGCGTGCCACCCACCCGTTCGACCTCGCCCTCCTGCAGCGCGCGCAAAAGCTTCCCCTGGCTGACCAGGCTGAGCGTGGCGATCTCGTCGAGGAACAGCGTGCCGCCGTCCGCCCGCTCGAAGCGCCCCGGGCGTGACTGGCTGGCGCCGGTGAACGCGCCGCGCTCGACGCCGAAGAGCTCGCTCTCGATCAGCGTCTCGGGAATGGCGGCGCAGTTCACGGCCACGAAGGGCTGGGCGGCGCGCGCGCTGATGCGGTGCAGCCGGTGCGCGAAGGCCTCCTTGCCGACACCCGACTCGCCGGTGAACAGCACCGTGGCGCGCGTGCCGGCCACGCGGGCCAGTTGATGGCAGGCGGACGTGAAGGCCGACGACGCGCCGACGATGTCGTGGCGCTCGGCGCTGGGCCGTTCATCCGAGCCTGCGGGAGTGGCGGCCGCCGGCGCCTCGGCGGGCGCGGACTCGGCGGCGTTCAGGCGATGGAATTCCTTGGCTTCGAGATAGCGCAGGTCTTCGCTGATGTCACCCCAGGCCGCAGCGTGGCGGCCGATCACGCGGCAGGCGCTGGCGCCCATCGAACGGCACTCGATCTCGCGAAAGATCACGAGCTGGCCGAACAGGCTGGTCACGTAGCCGGTGGCATAGCCCACCTGCGACCAGCAGGCGGCCTCGGTGCCGACACCGTAGGCGCTGATGTGCTCATCGTCTTCGCTGGAGTGCTCCCACAGGAACTCGCCCTCGTAGGTGCCGCGGTGGATGTCGAAGTCGAAGGCGAGCGGCGTCACCTTGACCACGCCTTCGAGTGCATGCAGCCGCGTGCCGGCCATGAAGACGTTGGCCGCGTCGGCATTGGGCCAGCGCTCGCGCACGAGCTGGGCATCGCGCGCGCCGGACACATAGCCGGCCCGCGTCAGCAGGCCGCGCGCTCGCTCCATGCCGAGGGTGTCGATCAGCTCGCGGCGCAGGTGACCGACGGAGGAGCTGTGCAGCAACAGCATGCGCTGGTCGTTCAGCCAGATGCGGCCATCGCCGGGCGAGAAGAACAGCGACTCGGTCAGGTCGCCCATCGTCGGCGCCTGGTCCTCGACGAAGTGCTTGCTGTCGCCCCGCTTCAGCATGGTGCCGGTCTGGCGGGCCACTTCGGCCAGGGAGATGCGAGGTAGCTTGGTCATGAGGTGATGAATTGAGCAGGTCGGCGGCTTGTCACTCCCTCGAATTGTTTTCATTTGATAAATATCAATGTCAGGGGATAACCCGCGTTTGGTGCATCTTTTCCGGGGCCAGGGAAAGTCCCGAGGGAGGTCGATGTTTTCACTCTGAAAACGATCTGTCGTGGCGCAGTGGTGCACCTCGGTGGCGCGGCGCGCTGGCACGGCGTGGCACACGCGTTGCACTGCAAGTGGGCAAGCGAGCACCGAGTTCGCGCTTTTCGCAACCCACCTCAGCAGCCCCGCCATGACCCCTCAGCCCCTACTCGACCCCACGCTGTGGCGTGAACACCTGTACAGCAGCGGCTGGCGCGCCGCGTCCCAGGCCGCCGACCTGATCGAGCCCGCGACGGGCGCCGTGCTGGCCCGCACCGGCCGCGCCGTGGCCGCCGACGTGCCGCCCGCTGCCAGCGCGGCCACCACCGCCCAGGCCGCCTGGGTTGCCATGCCGCCGCGCGAGCGCGCCGCCGTGTTCCTGCGTGCCGCCCAGCTGTTCCAGCAGCACTTCGACGAGCTGGCGCTCTTCGTCACCCGCGAGAGCGGCGCCATCCTGCCCAAGGGCCAGCACGAGCTGCGCGAGGCCATCGCCTTCTGCCAGATCGCCGCCGCCATGCCGCTGCAGTCGCAGGGCCAGGTCTTGCCCAGCACGCCGGGCCGCATGTCCATCGCCCGGCGCGTGCCGCTGGGTGTCGTGGGCGTCATCTCGCCGTTCAACTTCCCGCTCATCCTGACGCTGCGCGTCGTCGCCCCGGCGCTGGCCGCAGGCAACGCCGTCATCATCAAGCCCGATCCGCGCACGCCGGTCAGCGGCGGTTTCATGATCGCCCAGGTCTTCGAGGCCGCCGGCCTGCCCGCCGGCCTGCTGCACGTGCTGCCCGGCGGTGCCGATGTGGGCGAGGCGCTCGTCACCGACCCGGCCGTTGCGATGATCTCCTTCACCGGCTCGGCCGGCGTGGGTCGGCGCATCGGCGAGCTGGCGGGCCGGCACCTGAAGAAGGTCTCGCTCGAACTCGGCGGCAGCAATGCCCTCGTCGTGCTCGACGACGCCGACCTCGACCTCGCCGCCAGCAACATCGCCTGGGGCGCCTGGCTGCACCAAGGCCAGATCTGCATGGCCAGCAACCGCGTGCTGGTGCACGAATCCATCGCGCCGGCCATCACCGAGCGCCTCGTCGCCAAGGCCCAGCACCTGCCGGTGGGCGACGGCGCGACCGGCCAGGTTGCCCTTGGGCCGCTGATCGACGAGCGCCAGCGCGACCGCGTGCATGCCGCCGTGCAGGCCAGCGTCAAGGCCGGCGCCCAGCTGCTGGCCGGTGGCAGCTACGACCGCCTCTTCTACAAGCCCACGGTGCTGGCCGGCGTGAAGCCCGGCATGCCGGCCTTCGACGACGAGACCTTCGGCCCGGTCGTCAATCTCGTCACCTTCAAGACCGACGAGGAGGCCGTGGCGCTGGCCAACACCGGCCATGGCGGCCTGGCGGCGGGCGTGATCTCCAAGTCCGTGGGTCGCGCCCTGGCGGTGGGCAACCAGCTGCGCGCCGGCATGGTCCACATCAACGACCAGACCGTCAACGACGACGCGGTCAACCCCTTCGGCGGCCCCGGCATCGCCGGCAACGGCAACTCGCACGGCGGCCCCGGCGATTGGGAGCAGTTCAGCACCTGGCAGTGGCTCACGGTGAAAGACACGCCTCCTCAATTCCCGTTCTGACGCGACAACAAACCCTCAGGAGACAAGCCATGAACTTCCAAGGCAAGACCATCGTCATCACCGGTGCCAGCTCCGGCATTGGCGCCGAGACCGCGCGCTTCCTGCGCCTGAAGGGCGCCCGCGTCATCGGCGTGGACCGCAACGAGCCGCTGCTGACGCTGGACGGCTTCATCAAGGCCGACCTGTCCGAGCAGGCCGCCATCGACGCCGCCTTCAAGCTGCTGCCCGAGCGCTTCGACGCGCTGTGCAACATCGCCGGCGTGCCCGGCACCGCGCCGGTGGACCTGGTGGCCCGCGTCAACTACCTCGGCCTGCGCCACCTCTGTACCCGCGCGATGGAGCGCCTGTCCCAGGGCGGCGCCATCGTCAACATCGCCTCCATCCTGGGCGCAGAGTGGCCGGCGCGCCTCGACATCCACAAGGCCCTGGCCGAGACGCCGAACTTCGAGGCAGGCCTGGCCTTCCTCGCGAAGAAGCCAGTGCCGCAGGAGACCTGCTACCAGTACTTCAAGGAAGCGCTGATCGTCTGGACCCTGACCCAGTCGCAGAAATGGTTCCTGGGCAGCGGCGTGCGCATGAACTGCGTCGCGCCCGGCCCGGTGCTGACGCCCATCCTCGGCGACTTCGTGCAGATGCTCGGCGAGGAGCGCGTGCAGAAGGACTCGCACCGCATCAAGCGCCCCGCGCTGGCCGACGAGGTCGCGCCGGTGGTGGCCTTCCTGTGCGCCGACGAGTCGCGCTGGGTCAGCGGCGTCAACCTGCCGGTGGATGGCGGTCTGGCCTCCACCTACTACTGACCCTCCCGCGCACCGAGGAGACACACATGCAACACCCCCCGCACGACACGGGCTACGAGCGCAAGACGCTCGTGCTGATGGGACTGGGCTTCGGCCTGGTCGGGCTGGACCGCTGGATCATCGCGCCGCTGTTCCCTCACATCATGAAAGACCTGGGGCTGGACTACCAGCAACTGGGCACCCTGATCGGCGTCCTCAGCCTCACCTGGGGGGCCTGGGCCATCCTGATGGGGCGGCTGTCGGACAGCATCGGTCGCAAGAAGATCCTGGTGACGACGATGGTGGCGTTCTCGCTGCTGTCGGGCCTGTCGGGCCTGGCCAGCGGTTTCGCCAGCCTGATGTTGATCCGTGCCGTCATGGGCGTGGCCGAAGGCGCGTTCACGCCGGCCAGCATCGCCGCCACGGGCGAGGCCTCGCTGCCCGCGCGGCGCGGGCTGAACCAGGGGCTGCAACTGAGCATGTTCTCGCTGCTCGGCCTGGGCTTCGCGCCCATCATCGCCACGCAGCTGCTGCAGGTGCTGCCGTCATGGCACTGGGTGTTCATGGTGTCGGCGCTGCCGGGGTTGGTCGTTGCGGTGTTGATCGCGCGCACCTTGCGCGGCGATGCGCCGCCGGCACGCGCACCCGGGGCCGCCGCCGCCCCGGCGCCGCGTTGGAGCACGCTGCTGCGCTCGCGCAATGTCTTGCTGGCCACGCTGGCCGTGCTGTGCGCCATGGCCGGCATCTTCGTCATCAGCGCGATGGTGCCGATCTACCTGGAGCATGTGCTCAAGCTCAGCACGCAGGAGATGGGCTACGTGGTGTCGGCCATCGGCTTCGGCGGCTTTGTCGGGTCCTTCGGCCTGTCGGCCCTGTCGGATCGCATCGGCCGCAAGCCCGTTGCGATCAGTGCCTTCATCGGCTCGGCCGTGCTGCTGTATGCCTTCGGGCAGACCGGCGCCAACCCGCAGATGCTGTTCACCCTGCTGTTCGGCCTGTCGGTGTGCGCCTTGGGCTTGCTCGGCCTGATCTCGGGGCCAATTGCCACCGAGGCGGCCCCCGCTGGGCTCATCGCTTCGTCGGTCGGCTTCGTGTCGGGCGCGGGCGAGATCTTCGGCGGCGGGCTGGCACCCGTCCTGGCGGGCTATGTGGCCCAGCACCACGGCCTGCCCGCCACGCTGCACGTTGCCCTCGCGGGCTTCGTCTGCGGGGCCATCGCGTCGCTGTTCCTGCTGGAAACCGCGCCGTGTCGCCAGCAGCGCAGCGGCCTGCCCGTGGAGGGCGGGCTGACCTCGACCTCACTCTGATTTCCCGCACGGGCCGGTGAGCCCGAGATTTCTACAAAACCGGAGACAACATGACAAGACATACCCGCCATGCGCTGGCGGTAGCGGCAGCGCTCGCCCTGCCCACCGCTTCCCACGCCTTTGACATCGAGTTGCCCAGCAGCGACTACAAGCTGCGCCTGGACTTGACGCCCAAGTACAGCACCGCCGTGCGGCTGAAGAACCCGTCCGACGCGCTGACGCGGCTGGACGTGGCCAAGGACCCCGGCACCGTCAATGAGGACGACGGCGACCACAACTTCAAGCGCGGCCAGATCTCCAACCGTTTCGACCTGCTGGCCGAGATCGACCTCGCCGGCCCCGGCTGGGGTGCCCGAGTGAGCGGCAACGCCTGGCGCGACTCGGTCTATCTGCGCCAGAACAGCTATGCCGGCACCGCGCTGTATGCCGGCGGCAACGCCCTCGGCCCGACGATCCCGACCTCCAACACCTTCACGGGCCAAGCCTCCAACGACTTCCTGCCCGACACCCGCCGCCAGCATGGCCAAAGCGGCGAGTTCCTCGACGCCTTCGTCTACCTCAAGGGCGAGGTCGGCGGCATGAAGAGCACCGTGCGCATCGGCCGCCACACGCTGCAATGGGGCGAGAGCCTGTTCTTCGGCCAGAACGGCATTGCCAACGCGCAAGGGCCGGTCGACGTCGCCAAGATCGTGTCCGTGCCCGGCTGGCAGTTCAAGGAAGTGCTGCTGCCGGTCGAGCAGATCTCGGGTTCGTTGCAGATCGCTGAAGGCGTTTCGCTGGGTGCCTATTACCAGCTGAAGTGGCGGCCGAGCAAGATCCCGGGCGTCGGCAGCTTCTTCTCCAACCAGGACTACGTCGGCACCGGCACCGTCAACTTCGGCCTGACGCCGCAGGGCGCGCCCATCCTGCTGAGCTACGACAAGAGCAAGGACCTCAAGCCACGCAACTCGGGGCAGGGCGGCGTGCAGCTGCGCCTCAGCCCGACGGGTGGCGACTACGAGTTCGGCCTCTACGCGGCGCAGTACCACGACAAGACGCCGGCCGTGCCGGTGTTCGACTTCGTCAACGGCAACGTGCACCTGGCCTATGGCGACGACATCAAGACGGTCGGCGCCAGCGTCACGTCGTCGGTGGGTCAGCTCAACTGGGCCGTCGAAGGCTCGGTGCGCTGGAACGCGCCGCTGAACAGCGACCCCGCCGTGCTGGGCCTGGGCCCCGTGCTGGCCTGCGGCGGCAGCGCCAACCCCTGCTTCGCCGTCGGCCGCACGGCCCACCTGCAGGCTTCGGGCATTTACGTGCTGCAACCCGGCGCGCTGTGGCAGGGCGGTGCCCTGGTGGCCGAGCTGGCCTACAACCACCGGCTCAGCATCACCAAGGACATCTTTGCGACGCCGACCGGCGCCAGCATGGGCATTGGCGGCCTGGACCCGAACACCACCAAGGGCGCCTTCGCCTTCCGCATGCTGTTCGAGCCGCAGTACTTCCAGGTGCTGCCGGGGCTGGACCTGTCCGTGCCCATCGGCCTGGGCTACAACTTTGGCGGGCGCTCCTCGTCCATCGCCAACTTCGCCGGCGGCGCGGCCAGCGCGGGCGACTACAGCATCGGCGTCAAGGGCAAGTACCAGAACGACTGGAACTTCGCGCTGACCTACAGCGACTTCTTCGGCACCGCCAAGACCTTCACCGAGACCCTGGTGGCCGGCAGCGGCTCGCCGCGCCAGCTCACGTTCGGCCAGTCGCTGCGCGACCGCGCCAACCTGAGCTTCACCGTCTCGCGCACCTTCTGAAGCCCCACGGAGACCTTCACATGAATCGCATCCAATTCAAGGCCACGCTGCTGGCCACCGCCCTGCTGCTGGCAGGCCCGGCCCTCGCCGCCGTGTCGGCCGAAGAAGCCGCCAAGCTCAAGACCACGCTGACCCCGTTGGGCGCCGAGCGCGCCGCCAACAAGGACGGCACGATCCCCACGTGGGACGGCGGCCTGACCAAGGCGCCCGCCGGCTTCAAGCCCGGGGATGCAAGACCCGACCCCTTTGTCGCCGAGAAGCCGCTGTACAGCATCAACGCCAAAAACATGGCGCAGTACGACGCCAAGCTGAGCGATGGCGTCAAGGCGCTGATGAAGAAGTACCCCGACTTCCGCATCGACGTCTACCCCAGCCACCGCACGGCCGCCGCGCCGCAATGGGTCTACGACAACACGTTCAAGAACGCCACGCGCGCCAAGCTCGTCGACAACGGCCAGGGCACCGAAGGCGCCTATGGCGGCACGCCCTTCCCCATCCCCAAGGACGGCTATGAGGTGTTCCAGAACCACCGCCTTGCGTGGGTCGGCACCTACGCGCAGGCGCCGGTGCGAGTCTGGGTCGTGACGGCCGACGGCAAGCGCGCGATGGCATCCGGCGGCACGCAGAGCTTTCGCCGGCAGTTCTACGACCCCGAGGGCAGCCTGGAGAAGTTCGACGGCTATGCGGGCCTCGGCAAGTTCGTCGTCAGCGAGCCGGGCTCCAAGGCGGGCGAGGCCATCCTGGCGCACGACAACCTCAACGCCGGCAACCCGCGCGGCCTGTGGCAATACCTGGTGGGCCAGCGCCGCGTGCGCAAGGCGCCGTCGGTGGCCTACGACACGCCCGACTCGGTGACCTCGGGCATCGGCCTGTTCGACGAAGCCTTCATGCTCTTCGGCCCCAGCGACAAGCACAACCTCAAGCTGGTCGGCAAGCGCGAGCTCTTCATCCCCTACAACAACAACCGCGCGGCGTCTGCCAAGGTGGCGGACCTCGTCACGCCCAACACGCTGAACCCCAGTGTCGTGCGCTGGGAGCTGCACCGTGTCTGGGAGGTCGAGGCCACGCTGGCCGAGGGCAAGCGCCACGTCGTGCCCAAGCGCAAGTACTACATCGACGAGGACAGCTGGCAGATCATCCTGTTCGACGGCTGGGATGCCAAGGGCGAGCTCTGGCGCACCAACTACACGCTGACCCTGCTGGCGCCGGACATCCCGGCCGTCATCGGCAGCATGTTCTGGGGCGGCTACGACCTGCAGACCGGCGCCTACTACCTGAACATGGCCAGCAACGAACTGGCCAGCCAGTACAAGATCGTCGCACCGCTGCCGCGCAGCTTCTTCAGCCCCGAAGAGCTCGCCAACGAAGGGGCCAGGTAATGCGCAGGCTGGCGTTCCTCGCGCTGGCCTGTGCGGTGTCCGCCCAGGCTGCCGCACCGGCGCCGGCCGCGTTGGCTGAACCGGCACTCATCAGCCCGAAGGCGCTTGGCGCGGCGACGCTGGCCGTGGCCCGCGCGGGTGAGCGGCTCGTCGCAGCCGGTGAACGCGGCACGGTGCTGTGGTCCGACGACGGCGGCAAGGCCTGGCAGCAGGCTGCGGTGCCGGTGCGCTCGGGCCTCACGGCGCTGCGCTTCGTCGATGCCAACAACGGCTGGGCCGCCGGGCATCTCGGCGTCATCCTCAAGACGGGCGATGGCGGCAAGACCTGGCACAAGCAGCTGGACGGCCTGCAGGCCGCGCAGGCCCTGTTGGCTGCAGCCACCGACGACGCCGGCCGCCGCGCCGCGCAGCGCGTGGTGGAGGAGGGCGCCGACAAGCCCTGGTTCGACCTTGAGGCCATAGACGCGCGCCAGGCCATCGCCGTCGGCGCCTACGGCCTGGCCATGGTCACGCGCGACGGCGGCGCCAGCTGGCAGCCGCTGCCCACGCGCGCCGCCAACCCGCGCGGCCTGCACCTCTACGGCGTTCGCGTTGTCGACGGGCAATGGTTCATCGCCGGCGAGCAGGGCCTGCTGCTGCGCTCCAGCGACGGCGGCGCCACGTTCACGGCCCTGGCCTCGCCCTACAAGGGCAGCTTCTTCGGCCTGCTGGCCTCGCACTCGGGCGCGCTGCTGGCTTATGGCCTGCGCGGCAGCGTCTACCGCTCCGGTGATGCGGGCGCCAACTGGGACAAGGTCGAGCTCGGCACGCCGCTGAGCCTGCAGGCCGGCATCGAACGGCGCGGCGGGCTGACGCTGCTGACCCAGACCGGCGAGCTCTTCACCAGCACCGACGACGGCCGCACGTTCACGCGCCAGCCGCCTCCTGCCGGACCCTTGCCCGCCGCCGGCCTGGCCGCCGCACCCGACGGCGCCTGGGTCATCGCCAGCCTGCGCGGCACCCGCCGCGCGTCACCCACTCCCTGACCTCGACGATGCACGCCGCCACCGACACGCTGGGCACCCAACCCGTGGTGACCCAGCTCGACGACTTCGACACCCGCTCCGGCTCCTGGGCCGAGCGGCTGCTCTTCAACCACCGGCCCTGGGTCATGCTGCTGTGTCTGCTGGCCACGCTGTGGCTGGGCCAGCAGGCCTTCAAGCTGACGCTCAACGCCAGCTTCGAGAAGACCATCCCGACGTCGCACCCCTACATCGCCAACTACCTGGCGCACAAGGCCGACCTGGGCGGCCAGGGCAATGCGCTGCGCATCGTCGTCGAGGCCAGGAAGGGCACGATCTACGACAAGCACTACCTGGAGGTGCTGCAAAAGATCAGCGACGAGATCTACCTGATGCCCGGCGTGGACCGGCCCTTCATGAAGTCGCTGTGGACGGCCAACACCCGTTGGGTCGCCGTGACCGAGGACGGGCTGGATGGCAACACCGTCATGGGCGACAGCTACGACGGCTCGCCCGCCGCGCTGGCCGAGGTGCGCGCCAACGTCGAGCGCTCCGGCGAGATCGGCCAGATCGTCGCCGGTGACGCCAAGTCCAGCATCGTCTTCGTGCCGCTGCTGGACGTGAACCCCAAGACCGGCCAGGCGCTGGACTATGGTGAGCTGGGCCGCCAGGTCGAGGCGCTGCGCGCCAAGTACGACAGCGACGCCGTCGCGCTGCACGTGACCGGCTTCGCCAAGGTCATGGGCGACCTCATCGAGGGCTTGCAGCAGGTGCTGGTGTTCTTCGCCGTGGCCCTGGTCATCTGCGCCGGCGTGCTGTGGGGCTACACGCGCTGCGTGCGCAGCACCGCGCTCGTCGTCGCCTGCTCGCTCGTCGCCGTGGTCTGGCAGTTCGGCCTGCTGGCCTTGCTCGGTTACGCGCTGGACCCGTACTCCGTGCTCGTGCCCTTCCTCGTCTTCGCCATCGGCATGAGCCATGGCGCGCAGAAGATGAACGGCATCATGCAGGACGTGGGCCGCGGCACGCATCGCGTGGTGGCCGCGCGCTACACCTTCCGCCGCCTCTTCGTCGCCGGCCTCACCGCGCTGCTGTGCGACGCCGTCGGCTTTGCCGTGCTGGCCTTGATCAAGATCCAGGCCATCCAGGACCTGGCGCTCGTCGCCAGCATCGGCGTGGCGGTGCTGATTTTCACCAACCTCGTGCTGCTGCCCATCCTGCTGTCTTACGTGGGCGTGAGCCCGGCGGCGGCCAAGCGCAGCCTGCGTGACGACCCCGAGTTCAACCC
>NZ_JBFUMO010000041.1:0-21871 GCF_054049355.1 Roseateles sp. P5_E11
CTCTGGCTGATGGTGACGACCAGGGTGCGCGGGTTGGGCACGCTGCTGCGGTAGCGGTACTCGCTGGCGATCTCGACGCTGGTCGGGATCTTGGCGATGCTCTCCAGCCAGTACTTGGCCGTGGAACCCGAGTAGTAGCTGGTGCCACAGGCCAGGATGAGGACGTTGTCGACCTCCTTGAAGATGCCATAGGCACCATCGCCGAAGAGCTCCGGGCTGATGCCGGTCACCGCGTCCAGCGTGTTGGCGATGGCCACGGGCTGCTCGAAGATTTCCTTCTGCATGTAGTGGCGATACGGCCCCAACTCGGCAGCGCCGCTGTGGGCGTGCACGGTCTTGACCTCCCGCTCCACTGACTGATAGCGGCCCGTTGTCTTGTCCAGCCGGCTGAGCCAGTAGCGGCCGAGCTGCAGGTCAACGACGTCACCCTCTTCCAGGTAGACGATCTGGTCGGTCACACCGGCCAGGGCCATCGCGTCGGAAGCAACGAAGTTCTCGCTTTCGCCCACGCCGAGTACCAGCGGCGAGCCTTCACGGGCGGCCACGACGCGGTGCGGCTCGTCGCGGCAGAACACGGCCACGGCATAGGCACCCTTCAGCCGCGGCAGGGCCTGCTGCACGGCGTCGAGCAGGTCGCCGCTGTAGAGATGGTCGATCAGGTGGGCGATGACCTCGGTGTCGGTCTGGCTCGTGAATTGATAGCCGCGCGACTTCAGCTCGGCGCGCAACTCGTCGTGGTTCTCGATGATGCCGTTGTGGACCAGCGCGATACGGCCTGTGCTCTCGACGCTCGCATTAGGGCCGGGCGAAAAGTGCGGGTGGGCGTTGTGCACGGCCGGTGCGCCATGCGTGGCCCAGCGCGTGTGGGCGATGCCGGTGCCAGCGGAGATGCCGTCCTGGTCGGCCACGGCCTGAAGTTCGGCCACGCGGGACGTGCTGCGGGCGCGCTTCAGGCCGCCGTCCTGGTGCACGGCCACACCGCACGAGTCATAGCCGCGGTACTCGAGGCGCTTGAGGCCTTCAACGAGGATGGGAACGATGTTGCGCTGACTGACCGCGCCGACGATGCCGCACATGGAGGTCTCCGTTGGGGAATGCGTGCATCGTAGGGAGACCGCCGTGGCGAATGGGTGCGAAATTTCTCAGAAAATGAAGGAAAATTTCCCGATCCACCCATTAAGAAATATTCGTTCAAATATTCAACATAAATGACTGATTTAGACGCAATCGACCTGCGTCTGCTGGAGGCCCTGCAGACAGATTCATCGCTGAGCAACCAGGACTTGGCCGCGCGCGTCGCCGTGTCGCCTGCCACTTGCTTGCGGCGCGTCAAGCGCCTGGTCGAGGCCGGCATCGTCGAACGCCAGGTAGCCCTGCTGTCGCCTGACAAGCTCGGCGCCGGCCTGTCAGCCATCGTGGAGATCACGCTGGACCGCCAGGGCGCCGAGCACCTGGATGCCTTCGAGGCGCGGGCGGTGCAGGAGGCGGCCGTGCAACAGTGCTGGCGGGTGTCGCCCGGGCCGGACTTCGTGCTCGTCGTGCAGCTGGCCGATATGCCGGCTTACCAAGCCTTCACACAACGGCTGCTGACCCAGGATGCCAACGTGCGCAACATCAAGGCCTTCTTCAGCGTGAAGCGGGCGAAGTTCGAGACGCGCATCCAGCTGCCATCCCCCTAACTTGGCAGCGCGTTCCCGCGAGCCAGGGGCAAAAGTCGCGCCTGCAGCCCGGAGAATCCTGCACCCGCCCCCAGACCGGAGCCCACCATGCCGCCCCGCACGTTTATTCGCCCTGCAACGTTCGCACTGGCCTTGGGCCTTGCGGGCTTGGCCCCCTGCGCTCAGGCCATGAACATCGTGCTTACCGACATTGGCGCCACACCAATGTCTGCCATGCAGCTATCGGCTTTCCAGACGGCTGCCAACTACTGGTCGGGCAAGCTCAATGACAACGTCACGGTCTATTTCAACATCGCGTTCAGCGACCTGGGGCCCAATATCCTGGGGTCGACCCGGTCCGAGCAGACATCGGTCAGCTATGGCGATCTGCGCGGCCATCTGGCGACCGACGCCAAGTCGGGCATCGACGCCTCAGCCGTGGCTAGCCTGCCGGTGACGAGCTCTGCCAGTTTCTGGGCGACGCAGGGTGATCTGACGAGCCGCTTCGACAACGATGGCTCGGTGAACAACACCAGGCTTGTCATCAACACCGCGAACGCGAAGGCGGTCGGCCTGAATCTGGGGCCCAATCTCGGCGCTCTGGACGCCACCATCACGTTCGCCAATGCCTTTGCCAGCAGCTACGCCTACACCCGGGTCAACGGCCAGGTTCCGGGCGACAAGATTGACTTCATCACCGTGGCGGAGCACGAGATCGGGCACGCCCTCGGCTTCGTGTCGGGCGCGGATGCCATTGACGGCTGTGTCAGCCATGCCGCGCAATGCGGTTTGTCTGGCGCCCTGGGCGAGTTCGAGAGCGACCCGTGGTACACGCCGCTGGACATGTTCCGCTACACCGCAGCGGGCAAACGGGACGTGACCCTCGGCGGCTCGCCCTATTTCTCCGTGGACGGTGGCCTGACATCCATCCAGCCCTTCTCGACCGGTGTCGAACACGGCAACGGTCAGCAGGCCAGCCATTTCGGCATCGGCGCCTTCACGCTGATGCGGCCCTTCGTTGGCACTGGCCAGTCGTATGACGCCATGGCCAGCGACCTGATGGCTTTCGACGCCATCGGCTGGGACCTGGCCGCTGCAGTGCCGGAGCCGAGCCAGTACGCCCTGCTGCTCGCCGGCCTGGCCCTCATCGGCATGGCGCGCCGCCGCAAGCGCGACTGAACCTGCGCGCTCAATGCAAAGCGGCCTCGCGAGGCCGCTTTTTCTTTGCCCGAGCTCAGCGCTTCAGCAGCCCCAGGCCCTTCAGATAGTCCCCTTCCGGGAAACACACCGTCTGCGGGTGGTCGGCCGCGGCCGACAGGCGTTCGATGATGTAGCCGTCCACGCCCGCGTCCAGCCCGGCGCCGGCCACGATCTTGTGGAAGAGGTCGGGCGAGATGCCGCCCGAGCAGGAGAAGGTGTAGAGCAGGCCGCCTTCACTCAGCAGCATGAAGGCCAGGCGGTTGATGTCCTTGTAGGCGCGCGCGGCACGCTCGGCGTGGGCAACCGTGGGCGCGAACTTCGGCGGGTCGAGCACGATGGCGTCGAAGCGCCGGCCTTCGGCCAGGCAGCGCCGCAGCGTGGCGTTGACGTCGGCATCCCAGGCCTGGTGGCGGCTCGCGTCGAAGCCGTTCAGCTCGACATGGGCTTTGGCGCGTTCCAGCGCCGGGCCGGAGGAGTCGACGCTGACCACCTCGCTTGCCCCACCGGCGAGCGCCGCGACCGAAAAGCCGCCCGTGTAGCTGAAGCAGTTCAGCACGCTCTTGCAGCCGTATTGCTTCACCGCGTCGGCAAAGCGGCGGCGACTGTCGCGCTGGTCGAGGTAGTAGCCAGTCTTGTGGCCTTCGGCCACATCCAGCGTCAGCCGCCAGTCGTGCTCACGGATGGTCAGCGCCGTTTCGCCATCGCCACGCAGCCACCCGGTCTGCACCGGCAGGCCCTCCCACTCGCGGGCCTGGGCGTCGGAGCGCTCATACAGGCGTGTCAGGCCGGTCGCTGCCAGCAGCGCGTCGGCAATGACGGCCTTCCAGCGCTCGACGCCAGTGCTGCCGAACTGGGCCACCAGCGTGTCGCCATAGCGGTCCACGACCAGGCCCGGCAGGCCATCGGCCTCGCCATGCACCAGGCGCCAGGCGTCGGAGGCGATGGCCAGCCGTGCCCGCATCGCCACAGCCTGCTCGATGCGCCGCTTGAAGAAGACCGCATCGATGCGCTCGGCCTCGTCGAAGCTCCAGGCGCGCAGGCGGATCTGCGACTGCGGGCTGAAGGCCGCCCAGCACAGGAAGGCACCGTCGGCCGACTCGACGCGCACGGTCTCGCCGGCGTCGGCGCCGCCGCGAGCAATGGAACTTTCGAACACCCAGGGGTGGCGCTTCAGCAGCGAGCGCTCCTTGCCGGCGCGCAGGGTGATCTTTTTCATCGCCGGGCCGTCCCAAGATGAAAAGCGCGCCCTCGGGGGGCAGCGGCCACACGACGTGTGGGCGCGTGGGGGCAACTGTTCATCGCTGCAACGTCCCGAAGGCGTAGTTCAGGCCGACGTGGACCACGGGCGTTGACTGGCTGCTGCCGCGCATGGTGCGGAACTCGCCCAGGCCGGTGCGCAGCCGCAGCCGTTCGCCGATCCGCCATTGCGCCCACAGCTCGGCTTGCGTCACGGCGCCGCCGCCCACCCGCACGCCACCACCGCCAGCCGCACCGACCAGCCATTCCGCACCGACACGCAGCCCGCCCCACAGCGGGTCGCTTTGCAAGCCCAGGCCGACGAGCCCGAAGGAATAGGCTCCGGCGCTGCCCGCGGCCGCGCTGCCCGCCAACGCCGATCCATAGACATACGGCGTGAATTCGCGCGACATGTTGACGGCCAGATGGCTGACCGCCTCGCGTCGGCCGTCCTTGAAGCGCACACGCGGCAGATGCAGCACGCTGGCGCCGAGTTGCTGCACGCGCACGATGCCGTTGCTCGTGTCGTCGCCAAATGCGACCGGAGACCGGTCCAGCGGCATCGCCAACACCGCACGCACGTATGGCGCGCTGTAGAAACCGCTGGACGCATAGGTGAAACCGGCATCCAGGCGCACGCTGGGGCCCCAGGGCGTGAGCCAGCGCAGCGTCGGCCCGGCGCGCAGCAGCAGTCCACTGCCGGTGTCCAGCGTGCCGCCGCCACCCAGGCCCGCGCCGAGCTGGCCGCCCACGCGCAGCCGCGGCGTGCCGAACAGGGCCCAGTCCTGGCCGATGTTGCCCAGCACTTCCATATAGCCGTCGGCGCCGCCCTGGGCTGCGCCGGCGGCCTCGATACCCCACCAGCTGCCGTCGACGATGTATTGCCTCAGCTCCCCGCCGGCTTTGCCGATGCGGCGCGTCAGCGGGTTGCCGCTGCGGTCACGGCTGGCGGAGCGAGGCTTCTCGAAGCCGCCCGTCAAGGCAATCTCGTCGAAGCCCAGGCCCGTGCGTTGCGTCGCGCGCCCCGGGCGGCCGGCATCGTCCGGCGAAAAGCTGGGGAAGCCCAGCGATCGACCGAGGGAAAAGCTCAGGCCCACGCCGCTTTTCACATTGCCGCTCGGGAAGCGGATCTGCGAAATGCCGACGCCCGTGTACCAGGCGCCCACCTCGGTGCGCAGCGACAGCTCGGGCCTGAGCATCAGGCCGCCGCCGAAGCGCAGCTGCTGATTGGACAGGCCGCCGCCAGCGCCCACGTAAAGGCTGGCGGCCAGATGCGTGTCGCCGGAGAGCCGCCAGCGCCGCTGGCCCGTGAAGCCGACGGTGAAGATGCCGCCGTAGTTGCCCTTGGCCGCGCCGTAGACGCCGGGGCCGAAACCCCAGTCCTCGTCCAACGCCATCATGTAGCTGATCGACGCGAAGGCCGTGCGGCCGCCGTCGGGCATCTTCATCTTGGTCCAATTACCCTCGACCGCGGCCGGGCGCACCGTTTGCACGCGTGCGAACGGCGCGTCGTCGGGAAGGGCCCAGGTCGTGGCCGGCAACAGGGCCGCCAACGCGGCCAAAGCCGTGATTTGGAATCTCATTTCTTGGCTCGGGGGTGCGCAGCGTCGTAGATGCGCGCCAGGTGTTGGTGGTCCAGCTGCGTGTACACCTGGGTCGTCGTGATGTGGGCGTGGCCCAGCAGCTCCTGCACCGCGCGCAGGTCACCACTGGACTGCAGCAGGTGGGACGCGAAGCTGTGCCGAAGCATGTGCGGGTGGACATGGGCCGGGCTGCCGGCCGCGACGGCGCGAGCGCTGAGCATGGCGCGCAGCGTTGAGCCGGCGATGCGGTGGCCGCGAGAGCCGACGAAGAGCGCCGCCTCGCCAGCCGCCACGACCTGGGGCCGCACCGCCAGCCAGGTGCGCAGTGCCTCGGCCGCTGCACGGCCCAGCGGCGTGCTGCGGCGCTTGCCGCCCTTGCCCAGCACATGCACTTCATTGGCTTGCAGGTCGACCCAGCCAGCGGCCTGGCCGCTGGCCTGGGCATCCAGCCCTGTCAGCTCGGACGCCCGCAGGCCGGCGCCGTAGAGCAGTTCCACCATGGCACGGTCGCGGGCCTCCAGCACCGGGTCGGCCGCCACCTCGGGCGCGTAGGCGGCGAGCTGCACCGCGTCGTCTACACCCAGCGCCTTGGGTAGAGGCTTGGGCGCCTTGGGCGCGCGCAGGCCGTCGAAGGGATTGAGCGTGACGCGGCCCTGCAGGCCCAGCCAGCGGTAGGCGCTGCGCCAGACCGACAGCAGCAGCGCGATGGACTTCGGCGCCAGGCCTTCACGATGCAACAGGGCCGCGAGACGGCGCGCCTGGGCGATGTTGAGCTGGCGGGCGTCGATCGGGATTGAAGCCAGCATGGCCTGCAGGCGCTCAAGGCCATCGGTGTAGATACGCAGCGTGCGCGGACTCAGGCGCTGCTGCACGCGGGCGTGCTGCAAGAACTCCGTGAAGTCCTGCGCCAACTCCATCATGCAGCGAGCAAGCCCGCCAGCCCAGCGCTGGCGATCTCGCCGACGCGGGTCAGGAAGTCGGTGCCCATCTCGGCCGTGTAGCGCGTCGGATCGGGCGAGCCCAGCACCAGCAGGCCGAAGGGCTTGTCCTCGTTGGCGCTGGGCTGGTGCAGCGGGATCAGGGCCAGCGAGGTCGCCGTGCCGCCGCTCTCGCTGAGGCCCAGCCAGCGTGCCGCCTCGAAGCCGGAGTTCACGCCGCAATAGGGCTGGCTCAGGCTGGAGGCGAAGCTGCGCACGTCGGGGCTGACCGAGGCGGCGAACTCCGAGGCCTCATGCTCGGGAGCGACGCCCCACAAGCGCAGGCCGGCTTGCGGGATCATGAACTGGTGGCGCAGCTCGGCCAGCAGCACATGGGGCAGCTCCGGCGTGCCCACCGCGCGCATGACGGCCAGCGTCCAGCGGTGCAGGCGGTCGGCGATGGTGACGTTGTCCTGGCCGTTGCGGATCATGTCGATGATGCGCATTTCCAGGCCCTTGATCTTGTCGCGCAGCATCTCGGCCTGGCGCTCCTGCAGCGACACGGCGCGTGCGCCATGCGGGTGCTGCAGCTGCACGCTGGCGAGCATCGCCGCGTGGCGTTCGAAGAAACCGGGAGTGGACGCCAGGTAGTTGGCGATGTCGGTTTCGGTGATGCCTTGCACCGCGTCAGCGGCCGGGTTGGAACTCACAGCGTGATCTCTCCGTCAAAAACTTTCACTGCGGGGCCGGTCATCAGCACCGGGTTCTGTCCACCCGCCCATTCGATGCGCAGCAGGCCGCCGCGCGTCTGCACTTCCACGGCCTCGTCCAGCCAGCCGGCGCGGATGCCGGCGACGACGGCCGCGCAGGCGCCCGTGCCACAGGCCAGCGTCTCGCCAGCGTCGCGCTCGAAAACGCGCAGCTTGATGCGGTCGCGGCTCAGGATCTGCATGAAGCCGGCGTTGACGCGTTTGGCAAAGCGCGCATGGTGTTCGATCAGCGGGCCCTGAGTCAGCACCGGCGCCGTCTCGACATCGTCAACGCGCTGCACCGCATGCGGGTTGCCCATCGACAGCACGGCCAGTTCCACGCCCTCGACGGGCCAGAGCTCGAAGCCGTTCACGAGATGGGGCTTGAGCCCGCTCGCATCGAATGGCAGGGCGGCGTGCTCGAACACCGGCGCGCCCATGTCCACCGTGACACGGCCATCGTCCTGCAGCTTCAGCAGCAGGCGGCGGTTCATGGTGTCGACGCGGATCTCGCGCTTGTCCGTCAGCCCGACATCGACGACGTAGCGCACGAAGCAGCGCGAGCCGTTGCCGCAATGCTCCACCTCGTTGCCGGTGTTGTTGAAGATGCGGTAGCGGAAGTCGGCGCCGGCGTCCTGGCTGGGTTCGATGACGAGGATCTGGTCGCAGCCGACGCCAAAGCGCCGGTCGCCGAGCAGGCGCATCTGCTCGGGGGTCAGCGCGAAGGGCTGCTTCGTTGCGTCGATGACGACGAAGTCATTGCCCGCGCCGTGCATCTTGGTGAAGCGCAATCTCATGAGGGGATTATCGCAAGGCMTTCTCTATGGCAGCTCCAAGCTCCGCCTCGCCCCCTTCCCCCTCGTGGCGATAGACGACACGGCCCGTGGCATCGATGAGCCAGGCGGCCGGCCAGTAGCGGTTCTCAAAGGCCTTCCAGACGCGGTAATCGTTGTCCTGCACCACCGGGTAATGCAGGCCCAGCCGCCGCACCGCCGCCTGCACGCTGTCCAGCGGCCGCTCATGGGCGAACTCGGGCGTGTGCACACCGATGACGACCAGGCCGCGCGCCGCATAGCGCTGGTGCAGGCGTTCGATGACCGGCACGCTGCGCAAGCAGTTCACACAGTCCCAGGTCCAGAAGTCGACGAGCACGGGCTTGCCGCGCAGGGCCTGCAGTGTCAGCGGCGGGCTGTTGATCCAGGCGCCCGTGGTGGCGATCTCGGACGCGGGCTTGCCAATCACCTGGCCCTGTGCCGACTCGGCCGGCCCGGCCAGAGCCGCGACCCAGGTGGAGCTGACATTGGCGAGGCTGGCCCCCGCCATCAGCATGACGAGCAGGCCCAACCCCCGGCGCAACCGGCCCGACCAGGCGCGCAGGCCCTGCGCGATGCGCTGGCCGCCATAGGCCACGGCCAGCATCGGCCCGCCGGCGCCGACGGCGTAGGCAATGAGCAGGGCCGCCGCCTGCTGCGAATCACCGGCGCTGGCGACCAAGGCCAGGATGCTGGCCAGGGCCGGGCCAGCGCAGGGCGTCCACAGCGCGCCCAGGCTGGCGCCGAGTGCCAGGGCGCCAAGCCGCCCGCCACCATGACCGAAGCGCTGGGCCCAGTCGGCCACACGGCCCAGCGGGCGCGACAACCGCTCCCAACCCGCCGGCCAGACCAGCAGCAGGCCAAAACCCAGCAGCAGCACGGCCGCGATATCGCGCAAGGCACCGGCCGACAGGCCCAGCACGCTGGCCGAGGCGCCAAAGGCCAGGGCCAGTGCGCTGAAGGACGCGACAAAGCCCAGCACGACCAGCAGCGGCCGCCACCGGTCGGCAGGCCCCAGGCTGCTGCCGAGCAGCGCCGGCAACAGCGGCAGCACACAGGGGCTGGCCACGGTCGCCAGGCCGGCACCGAACGCAGCCGCCACGGGCAGCACGGCGCTCATTGCGACGCTCCCGGCACGCGCTGCCAGGCCTGGGTCCTGCCGAACAACGGCAGGCCGACATAGGCGCGCAGCTTCAGCTCGCCGGTCGGGCCCAGCGACATCAGGCAGTCGTAGGTCTTGCCGTTCTCGCGGTTGAAGATGCGGCCGCGCCATTCGGTGACGGCGCTGCGGCCATCGGGTTGGGTCTCGCGCTCGGAGGGCAGAAAGTCGCTGAGGATGTCCATGCCCTCCTGGGCCGGCTGGGCATCGGCCGCCATCGCCTCGCCGGGCCGGCTCATCGACTGGTTGGCGATGACGCGCGCCACCTTGCCGCACAGGGCCGCGCCGCAGGGCGCGACGCGCACTTCCAGGTTGCCGCTGGCCGTCAGCCACAGGCCACGCGGGTCGGCATCGGCACGGGCCGCACCGGCCGCGAGCAGGAGGATCAGCAGAAGGTTTCGCATGAGCACCTCGTCAGTAGTGAAGGAGGTGCCATTGCAGGTCGCAGCGGTATCACCGCGATGTCGATGTGTCGCCGGTGGACACGCGCCGGCCGCACAGACAAAGAGCGATACAAAACAGCGGGTCCCGTCCGCTATCGTGGCCGCCATGGACCCGCGCCCCGACCATCTGCTGCTTGTCGACGACGACCGCCAGCTGCTCACGCTGCTGGCCGACTATCTGCGCGCCGCGGGCTATCGCGTCAGCACGGCGACGCAGGGCCGGGAGATGCGCGCCGTGTTGGCCGCCGAGCCAATCGACCTCGTCGTGCTCGACCTGATGCTGCCCGGCGAGGACGGCCTGTCGCTGTGCCGCGACCTCCGCGCACGCGAGGTCGAGCCCCTGCCCGTCCTGATGCTGACCGCCCGCGGCGATGAGGCCGACCGCGTGCTCGGCCTGGAGATGGGCGCCGACGACTACCTCGCCAAGCCCTTTGCGACGCGCGAATTGCTCGCCCGCATCCGCGCCGTGCTGCGCCGTACCCGCCAGCTGCCACCGCGCACAAGCCCGCAGCGCCAGGCCAGGCGTCTGGCCTTCAACGACTGGGTGCTGGACACGGCGGCCCGCCATCTGCTGGACGGCGCCGGCACCCTGGTGCCGCTGACCGGCGGCGAGTACCGCCTGCTGCGCACGCTGCTCGACCACCCCCAGCGCATCCTCAGCCGCGACCAGCTGCTCAACCTCACGCAGGGGCGTGACGCCGACCCCTTCGACCGCTCCATCGACCTGCTCGTCAGCCGCCTGCGCCGCCGCCTGCGCGACGATGCCAAGGAGGCCCGGCTGTTGAAGACGGTGCGCAATGAGGGCTATGTGTTCTGCGCGGATGTCGAGGCCGTGGAATGAGTTTGGCCAGCCGCATCGCCGGCCTGCTGATCGCCGGCCTGCTGCTGGCTTATGGCCTGGCCAGCCTGGCCTGGCTGGCGGAGCGCGGCGAGGTGATGGGCCGCATGCTCAACGCCTACCTCGGCCGCGATGTGGCCACGGCCGTCGCCGTGCTGGACCGCTTGCCCGAGGCCGAGCGTGCCGCCTGGTTGCCGAGACTGGCGCGGCCCAACTACCGCTACGAACTCGGCGCGCCGCAGGACGCCCTGGCATCCGACGAGCTGGCGCTGTCTCTCACGCAAACGCTGGCCGCGGAGCTGGGTTCGGCGCGAATCGGCACGGCCGGTGCAAGGCCGGATGGCGAACTGGTGTTCGCGCTGACGCTGGCCGACGGCAGCGCGCTGACGCTGCGCGCCCAGCCGCCACGGCTGAAGCTGTCCGGCGCAACGCTGGCCCTACTGGCCGCGCAGATCGCCGTGCTGGCCCTGTGCGGCGCGTCGGCTGTCAGGCTGGCGACGCGGCCGCTGCGCCGCCTGGCCGATGCCGCCGATGGCCTCGGCGCCGATCTCGCCGCCCAGCCGCTGCCCGAAGAAGGCCCGCGCGAGGTGGCCTCCGCAGCGCGCGCCTTCAATGCCATGCAGGCCCGCATCGCCGGGCACCTGCGCGAGCGCTCCGAAATCCTCGCCGCCGTCACACACGATCTGCAGACGCCGCTGACGCGCATGCGCCTGCGCAGCGAACTGCTGGCCGAGACCGACACGCGCGACAAGCTGCTGGCCGACATCGACGAGATGCGCGGCCTCGTTGCCGAGGGCCTGCACTACGCCGCCAGTGCGCATGCGGCCGAGGAGGCGCCGCAGGCCGTGGACCTCGTCGCACTGCTGGACGGCCTGGTCTGCGACGGCCAGGACGCGGGCCAGCAAGTCAGCCTTGAAGCGCCCTCTTCCCTTGCGCCGGTGACGACGCGGCCACGCGCGCTGCGCCGCGTTGTCGGCAACCTGGTCGACAACGCCGTCAAGTTCACCGGCGCGGCGGAGGTGGTCGTCACGCTGGACAACAGCCAGCTGCGCATCGCCGTGCTGGACCGCGGCCCCGGCATCCCGGCCGACCAGCGCCAGGCCGCGCTGCAGCCCTTTGTGCGCCTGGAGGCCTCGCGCAACCGCGCCAGCGGCGGCACCGGCCTGGGCCTGGCGATTGCGCAGCGCCTCGCGCAGGCGCTGGGCGCGACGCTGGAACTGCTGCCGCGCGAGGGTGGTGGCCTGGAGGCGCGGCTGAGCCTGCCGGTTAAGGAGGGCTGACCCTGCATCTTGAGGAAGCGCGCGCCCGCCAAATCGGCGCAAGCTTGGCGCCATGCCACTGCCCGAGCCACCGCTGCTGGAACGCGATGCCGCGCTGGCCGGCCTGCGCGCCGACCTGGCCGCCTTGGCCGACCCGACACAAGGCCAGGGCCGCTGCGTGCTGCTCGAAGGCGATGCCGGCATGGGCAAGACGCGGCTGCTGCGTGCCGCGGAACGCGCCGGCGGCAGCGCCATCGAATGGGCCTGGGGCGCCTGCGAGCCGCTGATCACGCCGTTGCCGCTCGGGCCGCTGCTGGACATGCTGCCGCGACTACCCGGTGAGATCGCGGCGCTGCTGCGGCGCAGCGCACCGGCCGCCGAGTTGTTTGCCGCCCTGCTGGAGGTGGCGCGCCTGACGCGCCGGCCGCGGGTCTGGGTGTTCGAGGACCTGCACTGGGCCGACGGCGCCACGCTGGACCTGCTGCGCTTCCTGGCCCGGCGCATCGCCGGCACCCGGGTGCTGTTGTGCCTGAGCTGGCGGGGCGGCGAACTGGGCCCGGCCCACCCGCTGCGCGCGGCGCTCGCGGGCCTGGCCGGCCAGGGCGCGCGCAGCCTCAGCCTGGCGCCGCTGAGCCGCGCAGCCGTGTCCACGCTGGCGGCCCGCGCCGGCCGCCCGGCCGCGGGCCTGTTCGAGACCAGCGGCGGCAATCCCTTCTTCGTGACGGAGCTGCTGGCCGCGCCGCTGGCCGAGGGCCTGCCGGTGTCGGTGCGGGACGCGCTGCTGGCGCGCGTGGCGCGGCTGTCGCCACCGGCGCGCGAGTTGCTCAATGTGGCCAGCGTCTCGCCCGCGCCGCTGGAGACCGCCGTGCTGGCCCATGCCTGCGGCCTGGAGCCCGAGGCGCTGGCCGAAGTCGTCACCAGTGACCTGCTGCAGGCCGGTGGCGATTGCCTGCGCTTTGCGCACGAGCTGACCCGGCTGACCGTGCTGGAAGCCCTGGGGCCCCGCGCCGCGGCCCTGCATGCCGCCGTGTTCGACGCCTTGAGCGAGCGCGGCGCGGCACCGGCGCGGCTGGTGCATCACGCCGAGCACGCCGGCCTGGACCATGCCGTGGCCCGGCTGGCGCCGCGCGCCGCCGAACTGGCGGCCGCCTCGGGCGCGCACCGCCAGGCCGCGACCCTGTTCGGCCTGGCGCTGCGCCGCGCCGCACAACTGCCTGCCGTGCAGGTCGAGCCGCTGGCGCGCGCCCAGGCGATCGAATGCCTGCTGACCGGCCAGGTCGAGGAGGCCGCGCAGGCCGCAGCCCTGGCGCTGAGCCTGGCCGGCGCGCGGCCGCTGGCCCGGGCCGAGCACTTGAGCCTGCTGGCGCGCATCGAATGGACGCGCGGCCGCGCCAGCGCCGGCCTGGCCCATGCCGAGGCCGCGATCGCCCTGCTGCACGAGCACGCCCCCGACAGCCCGGCCCTGGCCCACGCGCTGGCCAACCACGCCCAGCTGCATCTGCTGGACGACGACACCGGCGCGGCGCTGGCGGGCGCCGCCCAGGCCCTGGCCTTGTTCGGCCGCCTCGGCGACCCGGCGGGCGCCCTCGGCGCGCGTATCACGCTGGCCTCGGCGCGGCTGGGCGGGCCGGATGAGGGGCTGGGCACGGTCGAGCTGCACGCCGCGCTCGAACAGGCGCTGGCCGATGGTCGGGAGGAACTGGCCGCGCGCGCCTGGACCAACCTCGCCTCGGCCGCACTGGTCGCGTCGCGCTACGACAAGCTGGAGCGCCTGTGCACGGCCGGGCTGGCGTATTGCGAGGCGCGCGACCTGGACCTGTTCGCCGTGCCGCTGCGCGTGCGCCAGGCTTGCGGCGACATCGCGCGCGGCGACTGGGCGGCCGGCGAGGCGGGCCTGCGCCAGCTCCAGGCCCGCCCTGACCTGAACGAGCTGCAACGCGAGCAGGTCGGCCATCTGCTTGCGCTGCAGGCGGCCCGCCGAGGGGAACCGGGTGCGCTGGCCTACTGGCAGGAGCTGGCCAGTGGACGGCGGCAGCTGGCGGTGTGGCCCTGGTTCATGTCGGTGGATGTGCAGCAGGTGGAACTCTCGACCTTGTCGGGCCCGGCGGGGCGGGCGCGACAGCTGGCGGAAGAAGCGCTGGCCAGAGCGGCCGCGCGGCTGGGGCCGTGGCGGCGGGCGCAGGTCCAGGTGTGGCTGACGCGCCTGGGCCAGCCGCAGGCCCTCGCCGCCGACGCGCCCGCGGCCTGCGCGCTGGAGGCAAGCGGCCAGCATCGCGCCGCCAGCCAGGCCTGGGGCGAGGTGGGCTGCCCCTACCAGCAGGCCTTGGCACTGCTGTGGGGCGATGCCGAGGCCATTGCCGACGGACTGCAGCGCCTTCAAGGGCTGGGCGCCGGGCTGGCCGCGCAGTACGCGCGCCGGCGCCTGCGGCGCGTGGGCGTGAGCGGCGTGGGGCGCGGCCGCTACGGCCATGCCCGGCAGGACCCGCTGGGCCTGACCGGACGCGAGCGCGAGATCCTGGAGCTGCTCGTGCAGGGCCACAGCAACCGCGCCATCGCAGCCACGCTGCACCGCTCCGAGCGCACGGTGGAGAACCATGTCGCCGCCGTGTTCCTGAAGCTGGGGGTGAAGACACGCCAGGACGCCATCCAGCGCGCGAAATCTGAGTAGTGCGCGCCCAAATCCGGGTAACGCCGCCGAGGTGCTCACGCGCCTCGCCCTCTAGCCTTGCATTCAGGGCCACCGGCCCGCACAGCCTTTGCAAGGGAGACCTGTCATGAAGATCCGCACGCTGCTCACCGCTCTCGCCCTGCTCGCCAGTGGCGCCGCCTGGGGCCAGGCCGGCCTGGCCACCGCGAGCGGCACCGCCCGGGGCGATTTCCAGATCGGCTGCAGCACCTGCCCGCATTTCCTGCTCGGCCTCACCGGCACGCCGGTGCAAAGCCAGAGCGGCCCGCTGGCGGCCCAGGTGGACTACCTCGGCCAGCCCGTGGGCGACGCCAACACGGCAGGCTACAGCCTGGGCGGCGGCGTGGAATACCACGCCAATGCCGCGCTCCAGGGTGCGCTGGCCACACCGCTGCTGGGCGCCTATGCGCGGGCCGACAACGAGCCCGTCGTCATCCTCGCCGACCCAGCGCAACTGGAGATCGGCATCGACCTCTATGCCGCCAGCGCCGTCGCGCGCACCCAGCAGACCTACCACTACCTCGGCGCCAGCACGACGACCTACCACTTCGACTTCCATGTCGACGGCACGCTCAGCAGCACCCGGGCCAGCGCCTTCGGGTCGGCGGCCATCTACACCGGCCAGGACCCGTCCTTCGAGGTCGGCCTGATCGACTTCGGCTACAGCAGCCACAGCGGCGTCGGGCTGCTCTACAACCCGCAAGCCTTCGGCGGTGATTTCTCGGTCAGCATCACGGTGGACCCCGGCGCGAGCTTCGTCCTCATCAGCCAGCTCAGCGCCAGCGTGCAGATGACCTACGACACGACCGATGTGCTGGCCGACGCCTCGCACACGCTGCGCCTGACGGCCATCACCGGTGGCGACCCCGGCCTGCTGGTGACCGCCGTGCCCGAGCCGGCGACGGCGCTGCTGTTGTCGCTGGGCTTGATCGCGTTGCTGCGCTTGAGGCGGGGGCGCCGCTGAGGGCCTAAGGTGCCGCGCCGATGTCCAGGCCGCGCGGCTGCTTGTAGCGGTGGTAGCCCCACAGATACTGCCCCGGCGCGCGGCGGATCAGGCTCTCCATGGCCCCGTTGACGAGCGCTGCGGCAGCCTCGTTGCTCGCCTCGGCAGGGATGGCCGGCGCGAGCAGCACGTGCACGACGAAGCCCTCACCGCCGGGCAGGCGCTCACCCCAGATCAGCAGCAGGGACGCGCCCGTCTGCTGCACCAGGCGGGCGGCCAGCGTCATCGTGTAGGCCGGCTTGCCGAAGAAAGGCGCCCACACGCCCAGGCCATCGGGTGGCACCTGGTCGGGCAGCAGGCCGATGACCTCGCCCTTGCGCAGCGCGCGGATCATCTGGCGCACGCCGGCCAGTGACGCCGGCGCCGTGGCCAGCCCGGGCCGCTCGCGTGAGCCGGCCATCACCTCGCGCAGCGAGGCCTGCCGCGCCGGGCGGTACAGCACGGTGATGGGTGACTCGGGCGTCGTGAAGCGCTCGGCGATGGCCTGGGCGCAGATCTCGAAGCAGCCCATGTGGGGCGTCAGCATGACCAGGCCGCGTTTCTCGGCCAGGGCGGCCGTGATCAGCTCGCCGCCCTCCCATTGCAGCTTGTCGCCCAGCGGCTTGCCGCGGGTAGCCACCCAGAGCCAGGGCAGCTCCGCCGCCATGCGCCCGGCGGCCGCAATCGCGGGCCGCGCCTCGCTCCAGGCGACGCCGGCCTGGGCCACATTGGCTTGGAAACGCCGCCGGTAGGTCCCCGAGGCGAAGTAGACAACCCAACCCAGCAGCGCCCCCAAAGCGTGCAATAGCGCCAGGGGCAGCCGGGACAGCAAGCGAAAGACCCAACCCATATTTCCTATACTTCGCAGATCGCCGAGTTACTGAACTACTTGCGGGGCGATTCACAAATCCCGCTAAAGCGTTCGCCGCACCTCCAGGAGCGACGGCGACGCCGCCAATGAAGCAACCGGAGTTTAAAAGTGGCCAACGATTTCCTCTTCACGTCTGAATCCGTCTCGGAAGGACACCCCGACAAGGTGGCCGACCAGATCTCGGACGCCATCCTGGACGCCATCTTCGAGCAGGACCCGCGCAGCCGCGTGGCCGCCGAGACGCTGTGCAACACCGGCCTGGTGGTTCTCGCCGGCGAGATCACGACCAACGCCCACGTCGACTACATCCAGGTCGCGCGCGACACCATCAAGCGCATCGGCTACGACAACACCGAGTACGGCATCGACTACAAGGGCTGCGCCGTCCTGGTCGCCTACGACAAGCAGTCCAACGACATCGCCCAGGGCGTCGATCATGCGTCCGACGATCACCTCAACACCGGTGCCGGCGACCAGGGCCTGATGTTCGGCTACGCCTGTGACGAGACGCCCGAGCTGATGCCCGCGCCGATCTACTACGCGCACCGCCTCGTCGAGCGCCAGGCCCAGCTGCGCAAGGACGGCCGCCTGCCCTTCCTGCGCCCGGACGCCAAGAGCCAGGTCACGATGCGCTATGTGGACGGCAAGCCGCACAGCATCGACACCGTCGTGCTGTCCACCCAGCACGCGCCCGAGTACTCGCTCGGCGACCGCATGACGGACGAGTTCTACGAAGCCATCCGCGAAGAGCTGATCAAGCCCGTGCTGCCCAAGGAATGGATCAGCGCCGACACCAAGTACCTGATCAACCCGACCGGCCGCTTCRTCATCGGCGGCCCGCAGGGCGACTGCGGCCTGACCGGCCGCAAGATCATCGTCGACACCTACGGCGGCGCCTGCCCGCATGGCGGCGGCGCCTTCTCGGGCAAGGACCCGTCCAAGGTCGACCGCTCGGCCGCCTATGCCGCCCGCTACGTCGCCAAGAACGTCGTCGCCGCCGGCCTGGCGCGCCAGTGCCAGATCCAGGTCGCCTACGCCATCGGCGTGGCCCGGCCGATGAACGTGACCGTCTACACCGAAGGCACCGGCGTCATCCCCGACGACCAGATCGCCAAGCTCGTCAACGAGCACTTCGACCTGCGTCCCAAGGGCATCATCCAGATGCTGGACCTGCTGCGTCCGATCTATTCCAAGACGGCGGCCTATGGGCACTTCGGGCGGGAAGAGCCGGAGTTCACTTGGGAGCGGACTGACAAAGCGGCAGCGCTGCGCGCTGCTGCCGGGCTGTAAGGCCTGGCAGCAGCGCGCCAGCGACCGAAGCCGCTTTGGGGCGAAGCTCATGTCGCTTGCGACGTGAGCGAAGACCACAAGGCCACCGAACCAACACCGCCCCTCCAGGCGGTGTTTTCCTTTGCGCCGCCACATCCGTCAACATGTAGAGTCAACGCACCGGCAGGGTGCGCGATCACAGCCGCCCGCCGCGCCATCAACCTGGAGGCGGTGATGAACATGCAATCCATGCGAATCGGGACCCGGCTGGGCCTGGGCTTCGGCCTCGTGCTGCTGCTGCTGGCGGTGGCCCTGGGCGTGAGCTACCGGCAGATCGGCGCCGTCGGCCCTCACATCGACCTGCTGGTGGAACTGCAGCATCGCCAGGACTTCGCCCAGGACTGGCGTACGGCGACCCAGCTCAACGTCACGCGCACCGACGCCGTCGCGCGCGCCGGAGGCTCGGGCCCCGTGGCGGAGTTCTTCTCGCCGATCATCAAGACGACGAGTGCCAGGATCACCGAACTGCAGGAGAGCCTCACCAAGGCGGTGGACACCGAGCGCGACAAGGCCCTGCTCACGGAGATCGCCGATGCCCGCAAGGCCTACGTCGATATCCGCAACCAGGTCTTCGCCCAGCTCAAGGCCGGCGAAGCCGACGCTGCGCTGCAGACGCTGGAGGGCAAGATGCGGCCGGCCTCAGAGGCCTATGTCGCGGCCATCAGCCGCATGGCCGACTTCCAGGGCGAGCGCGTGCGCCTCGAGACCCAGCAGGTCATGGAGGAGGCGCGCCGCACCCAGATGATCATGCTCGTCATCGCCATCGCCTGCCTCAGCGTAGGCATCGCGGCGGCCTGGCTGATCACGCGCTCCGTTGTCGGCCCGCTGCGCGAGGCCATCCACGAAGCCGAGGAGGTGGGGCATGGCGACCTGTCGCGCGACATCCGCAGCGTGGGCAGCGACGAGACCGCGCAGTTGACTCAGGCGCTGGCGCAGATGCAGCAGGCGCTGCGCCATCTCGTCGGCTCGGTGCGCGAGAACGCCAGCGGCGTGGCGACGGCCAGCACCGAGATCTCGCATGGCAGCAACGACCTGTCGGCACGCACCGAGCAGCAGGCCAGCGCCATTCAAGAGACGGCGGCGTCGATGGAGGAGCTGTCGGCCACCGTGAAGCTCAATGCCGACAACGCCGGCGAGGCCGACAAGCTCGCGCATGACGCCAGCCAGGTGGCGCGCCAGGGCGGTGAAGTCGTCGGCGAGGCGGTGCAGCGCATGAAAGGCATCGAAGAGAGTTCACGCAAGATCGGCGACATCATCGGCACCATCGACGCCATCGCCTTCCAGACCAACATCCTGGCGCTGAACGCCGCGGTCGAGGCCGCACGGGCCGGCGAGCAGGGGCGCGGCTTTGCCGTCGTCGCCAGCGAGGTGCGCATGCTGGCCCAGCGCAGCGMCGACGCGGCCAAGGAGATCAAGGGCCTGATCGGCGACAGCGTCGAGCGCGTCGAGCAGGGCGCCGTGCTGGTGAACAAGGCCGGCGAGACGATGGCGCAAGTCGTGACTGCCATCGGCCGCGTCGCGCAGATCGTGCGCGAGATCAGCTCGGCCAGCCGCGAGCAGAGCACCGGCGTCAGCCAGGTCGGCCAGGCCATCACGCAGATGGACCAGGCGACGCAGCAGAACGCCGCTTTGGTCGAGGAAAGCGCCGCGGCCGCCGAAAGCCTGAAGCAGCAGGCGGACGAGCTGGTGAAGCTCGTGTCGACGTTCCGCGTCTAGAACGAAGAGGGGACATCGGCTCGACGCGCCTTACCGGCAGACATGCGTGTCGGGCGGCCTTCGGCCAGGAGCTGCCGCTCACCAATGTCCGCTTGAGGGGCCCATCGCTGGCAAAGCGTACAGCGGGCTTCGCACGGCGCCGCCACCATCCGCAGCACGTGCGTGTAAATCATGGTGGTCGCCATGTCTGCATGGCCCGGCAGTTCCTGCACGGTGCGAATGTCGCTGCCCACCCAGTTCAACAGCCAGATCGAAGAGCTGCTGCCCCATCGCTGGACTCCCACTTTGGTTCGCAGACGATCTCTTGAACAGTCAGTGCGGTACGGGCTGCAGGCGGCACCCTGTGCATCTTCACCATCTCCGTCGGCCGCTGCGCTGGTCCGCATGTCGCATAGTGCGGCTGCCGATCAGCCGGTCTGATCACTTGACCATGCCGGTTCTCCATTCCGCGGGCCCAGCCTCTCTGACTACCGCAACGCCGCAACGCCGCAACACCGCAACACCGGCCCGGCCCGGCCCGGGCCGTTGCGGGCGGTCGTTTCTGCACAACGCGCTGGTTCGCGGCTGCAGCACGTCCTGTGGGCCTACTCCCCGGATCTTCACAATGGAAAGGATGTTATGTACCACTCACTTCGGCTCGCAACAATATTCGCAGTCCTGACCGGCTCATGGGCGCCGAGCTTCGCCGACGCGGTCTCGCTCGAACCGTTGTGCACGCAATGTGGAAACTCCGTCAAATGGGGGAGCGCGGTCGCCATGAGCGTCAACGGGACTCATGTGGTCGCCAATGGCGAAGACCTGCTGAGCCGGACCGCCCCATGCCACCGCTCCCGGCAGTGCTCGACGGCGTTCGCACTCAAGCAGGGCGATGCAATTCCGATGCCGTCGATCAACGGCTTCGCCGAAAGCGTCGCCATGGCCGTGGCCAACGATGGCACCGCTGTCGGATACGCGTATGACGCCGCAAGTTCTCAACCGCTGTTCTTGCCCATCGTCTGGCCGGGCGGTGCAGCCGCGAAACGGTTGGCGACGCTCGCCCAAGTCGAGGAGACGCAAGCCGTCGGCATCGATTCTTCCAGCCGAATCATCGGCATTGGCAAGATCCCGGCGGTGAACCACGGAATGTCCCGGTCAGTCGCCATGTTGTGGTGTTCACATGACTCCACGCCCAGATTGCTCCCAAGCTTAGTCGCCGCAACGGATCCGAGCCTCAACAGCGGCGTGACCGCGGCGCACGCCATCACGGATGATGGCTACATCGTCGGTGCGGTGGGCATGTCCGACGGTTTTCATCCAGCTTACTGGCGCATTGACGCACGCTGTGATGTCTCGATGCCGACGCTGCTGTCCAATTCGCGCGGAGTAGCCCTTGCGCGCATCGCCCCCGGACAGTTCGTCGGTCACATCTATCGCGGTGAGCTGTCGCAGGCCGGCGCCATCTGGAACTCGGGAACACAAATCACGCTGGAAGTACCTGCGCCGTTGATGCTGACTCTCAACGCAGGCGACGTCGACACGCTCTATGGCTTCGTCACCGATCCCGATCAAAACGTCACCCGGATCTACGCCCGCGACCGGCACAGCAACAGCGATCTCAAGCTCCCAGGAAACGTTGCCGGCAGCCTGAGGTTCGTGACCGGCGTGGATCCCAGCGGGACGGCGGTCGGCATGGGCGTTGTAAACGGTCGCTTTCAACCCGTCAAACTGCACCGGCCTGCCGCTAGCGAGGCCGCCCGATGACCAGCCCTCAACCACTTCGATCACACGTGACGCTGGGCCGTGGACAACGCTATGCGTTGACCACCGCCGACGAGATTTTGAAAAGAATAACGGACTGACCATGAGCAGCAGACGTGGTGCTAAAGGCGGCAGACGGCGTGCTCACGAGCATCGGACTACGCAGCTTCGGGGCGAGGACTCTCCCGGCCAAAGACAGCTGACTRCGACCCCATGGGTACCCGGTCCCGGCCAGGAGCTGACACCCATGAGCGACCGCTAGGCGACGACCGGAACGGCTGCTCGGTAGAGGTTCGGTAGACGGTTGCTCGCGGAAACTTCCACCGTTGCGCCACGGTCCACCGGCTGGCAACTGGCCAGGCGGCCGCGTTGTTGACTTCTTTGCAGCGGAAGCCGTGTCAAGACGGTCAACGCCTCAGTGGCGTTGCGGAATCAACGTGACATCATCGATCTGATTTTTCACGCTGGGCGGCTGGCCACAACTCCGTATGAGCGTAGATACCTCCGAATATTGGAACGCAGAGCCGTTTCCGCCGTTGCTCCTCGGCGCCGTGGCGCCACTTACAGCAGTAGTGTTGTCATTGGTGGCGCTATGGATCGCAGCGATGCCAAACCCGACGCATACCGTCGCCGTCGATATCGGAGGCTGCGCTCGTCTTATTGAACAAAGCTCTCGGAAACCGGTCACCCACACCG